>JAYVJQ010000232.1:0-10829 GCA_043769055.1 Allobrachymonas sp. | reverse complement strand
AAAGCCTTAAGCCTCAATCACATCCTGCGGCAGCAAAGAAATCTTCAGCGATTCGCGGATTTTGTTTTCGATTTCAAACGCTAAGGCTTTGTTTTCTTTCAAGAACTCGCGGGTGTTATCCCGACCCTGACCGATTTTTTCGCCGCCGTAGGCATACCAAGCGCCGCTCTTCTCGATCACGCGGGCTTCTACGCCCATGTCGATGATCTCGCCCAAGCGGGAGATGCCTTCGCCAAACATGATGTCAAAGTGCGCCTCTTTAAAAGGCGGGGCCACTTTGTTTTTCACCACTTTCACTTTGGTCTCGTTGCCAATCGCCACTTCGGCTTTCTTGATCGTGCCAGTGCGGCGAATATCCAGGCGCACAGAGGCGTAGAACTTGAGCGCATTGCCGCCCGTGGTCGTCTCGGGGCTGCCAAACATCACGCCAATTTTCATGCGGATTTGGTTGATGAAGATCACCATGCAATTGGTCTTCTTGATCGTGGCGGTGAGCTTGCGCAGGGCTTGGCTCATCAATCGCGCTTGCAGGCCGGGCAATGAATCGCCCATTTCGCCTTCCAATTCGGCCTTGGGCGTGAGCGCGGCTACTGAGTCGATCACGATCAAATCTACCGCGCCGGAGCGCACGAGGCTATCGACGATTTCTAGGGCTTGCTCGCCGGTATCGGGCTGAGAGATCAGTAAATCTTGCAGGTTCACGCCGAGGTTTTGCGCGTATTGAATATCGAGTGCATGCTCAGCATCGATGAAGGCGCAAGTGCCGCCTTGCTTTTGCATCTCAGCGACCACTTGCAGGGTGAGCGTAGTTTTGCCCGAGCTTTCTGGGCCGTAAATTTCAATCACGCGGCCACGCGGCAAGCCGCCCACGCCAAGCGCCACATCGAGGCCCAGCGAGCCGGTGGAGACGACCTGAATGTCTTCAATCACCTCGCCCTCGCCCAACTTCATGATCGAGCCTTTGCCAAATTGCTTCTCAATTTGCGCCAGCGCGGCTTGCAGGGCTTTGGCCTTTTCTGAATTGGCAGCTTCGATTTTTGTGCCTTTGACTTGTGCGTCCATGTTTGATTTTCCTTGGATTAATGAAAAGTTGGTGTTTACTCCAACACGTTTTCTTCACATAATTGAAAAGAGTTTACTGTTGGCTTGAGCAGTACTGTAATCGTACAGTACTGAAGAATCAATAGATTAATTGGTCAGTTTATATGACTAAAATACAGCATGAATTTGAACGCCTCGCAAGCCCTGCAGCAAGCCACAGACAGCTGGCGCAGCACCCATATGGGCCGCTTGTTGGGCGAAGCGCTGCGCCGCTTTGATGGCCGCGTGCAAACGTTGATGGCCCACAGCGAACAAGCCCCGCTGCAACTGGCCAACCTCGCCGCACGAGGCAAAATCAGCGCCGCCATCGTCCACATCACCCGCCATCTTGACCCCGCAGGCACACGCCTGACCACGCTTGCCCAGCGCGCGGGCATGAGCAAGCAAGCGATGACGACGCTGGTGAGCGAATGCGAAGCTTGGGGCATTGTGACGCGAGAGAGCGATGCGCTCGATGCCCGCGCCAAGCAAGTGCGCTTCACGGCGCTAGGCTTGCAATGGCTGGCGGCATTTGAGCAAGCCGTAGCCCAAGCGCAGCAAGAACTGGAGCAAGAGGTAGGAAGCCAAGTGGCGCGTGTGCTCGCCGTGGGCTTGGAGGCGTATGCAAGGGGCTATTGATTGTCCACAGAAATGAGGAGCAGAGCCAAATACTGTAAAGTTAGCAACCATTAGTAATTTATCAACTCGGCTACTCTGAGTTCCTCACCCTATGTTGGTCCATCACGCTGTTCGCTGGACGCTTGCTTGCTCGATGCTCTGGGCTGCTGCCGTGGTCTGCGCGCAAACTGCCAGTAACCGTCTGGCCTTGGTGATTGGAAACGACAACTACCTCTCAGTCAGCCGTTTGACCAATGCGCGCAACGATGCTCGCTTGATGGCTGCTGCACTGCGTGAAGCTTCTTTTGATGTGACGGAGGTCGCCGATTTAGATCAGCGGCGCATGTGGCGTGCCATAGAAGCTTTTCAAGCACGAATTCGCAAAGGCGATGACGTGGTGTTTTTCTTTGCGGGTCACGGTGTGCAATTGGGCTCTGACCCGGTGCTGCTGCCTGTGGATATTGTGGCCGAATCCGATGCGCAGGTGCTGCGCGAAGCCGTCCCACTGGCCAAAGTGCAAGACATGCTCAAAGACGCACGCTTGGCTTTATTGATAGTGGATGCCTGTCGCGATAACCCGTTTCCCCCGCGCGGTACACGCTCTGTAGGGGGTGCGCGCGGCTTGGCAGGCATTGAGGCAGCAGACGGCACGGCGATCATCATGTCGGCCAGTCGAGGCCAGCGTGCGTTGGATTCTGTGCCGGGTTTGACAACAGACAATGGCCTATTCACCTTTGAGTTTGTGCGTGCGTTGCGTGTACCTGGCGCAGATTTGCGCAATGTGCTGCAAGATGTGCGTGAACGCGTGGAGGACCGTGCGCGGCGCGTCAATGCTGCCCAGCGCCCAGCCTTGGTGGACGAGACACGCGGCACGTTTTATTTCTTCCCACCTGTGGCCATCAATGCGCGACCAAGCTCCCCTGGCATGGCTCCCAACACGCGCGTGCAAACCACGGAAGAGGCCGAGCAAGAGTATTGGAATCTCATTCGCGAAAGCCGTGATCGCGAAGACTTTAACGATTACCTCAAGCGCTATCCGAATGGCCGCTTTGCTGCTCAAGCGCAAAGGCAATTGCGCTTGAGCAGCAGCACAACAGCGGCGACTCCCGCTGCATTTACTCCAGTAGTCGCGCCTGCGCCCTCACCGGCATCATTAGTTGCCGCCCTCACTCCTGTAGCAAGAGCTACACCCGCCGATGCTCCTTTGCCAATGGCAGCGCCTGCGTCCGCCGCGCCGCTTACCAACCCACAAGTAGGCACACTGGCGATGCTCGGCGCAAGGTTTATCGGGCGCTATGTGCAAGAAGGCCCACAGCGCCAGATCACCGGCGAGGGTGAGTTGATTTGGGACAACCGTGATGTCTACAAAGGTACGCTGAGACAAGGCCAACGCGACGGCATGGGCGAGATGATCTGGGCCAGCGGGCAAAGCTACCGTGGCCAATGGGTACGCGATGCGCCCACGGGCCAGGGCACGATGCGCTTTGTCAATGGCGATGTGTATAGCGGTACATTGTCGGGTGGCATACCGCAGGGAGAGGGCAGTATGGTCTATGCCTCGGGCGATAGTTACCAAGGCCAGCATGAGCAGGGCAAAGCTCAAGGTCAGGGCCTTTATGTTTGGAAGAGCGGTCAGCGCTATCAAGGCTTATGGCATGCCGATAAACCTCAGGGCTTGGGCCGAATGCAATTTGCCAACGGTAATGTCTATGAAGGAGAGGTGGTCGCGGGGCTACCGCAAGGCCGAGGTACCATGCGCTATGCATCAGGCGATGAGTATGAGGGTGGTTTTGCGCAAGGCGCACCACACAACAATGGGCGCTATCGCTGGAAGAGCGGCGATGTGTATGAGGGCCACTGGCAAAACGGGCAAAAGCATGGCCAGGGAAAATTCACTTGGGCGACAGGCGACTCATGGCATGGTGAATACCAAGGAGACCAACAAACCGAGCGCGGTACATTGACGCGCCGCGCTCGCTAATCGTTTGATCTTGATCGTTTTGAAGCACCCCATCCGCACTCTCATCACTGGCCTCTTGGCCCTGCTGCCTTTGGCCGCCACCTTGCTATTGCTCACTTGGGTCTGGCAATTTTTGTCTAAATACTTAGGACCCGGCAGCGGCGTGGGGCAGTTGCTCACCTATGTGGGCTTGGGCGTGACGGAATCCGAGTTGATTGGTTATTTGCTGGGCATGCTACTGGTGATTGTGGCCGTGTATGTATTTGGCTTGGCGGTAGAGCGCGGTTTGCAGCGCGGCATGGCACGACTGGTCAATGGCATCATGCTGCGCATTCCTGTGGTGCGCACGATCTATGATGTGGCGCAAAAATTGGTTGGTTTGTTCGCTCGCAAAGAAGGCGATGAGCTGCAATCCATGACCCCCGTGTGGCTGCACTTTGGCGGCAAAAAATCAGCGGGTGATGCTGCATCGCAAACGGGTACGGCTGTACTGGGCTTTCTCTCCACGCCACAGCCTGTGCAGATCAGCGGCCAGCCCTATCTTGGCGTGCTCGTGCCTACCGCGCCTGTGCCTGTGGGCGGCGGCTTGCTCTATGTGCCACCCGATTGGGTGGAGATGGCCGACATAGGTATGGAAGCGGTGACGAGCATTTACGTCTCGATGGGTGTGACCAGCGATCAGTACTTGAAAGCGACAATGCCGATCAAAGGTAATGCTTAGGCTGTGAGCCGCTGCAAAGCCTCGCGATACTTGGCAGCGGTTTTTTCAATCACCTCAACAGGCAAGCGCGGCGCGGGGGCTTGCTTATTCCATGGCTTGCCTTGTACTTGCGCTGTCTCTAGCCAATCGCGCACGAATTGTTTATCGTAGCTGGGCGGATTCTGGCCTACTTGGAAGGCGGCTTCATACGTTTCTGCAGGCCAAAAGCGGGAGCTATCAGGCGTGAGCACTTCATCCATCAGCACAAGCTGATTGTTCGCGTCCAAACCAAACTCAAATTTCGTATCCGCAATGATGATGCCTTTGGCCAACGCAATTTTTGCAGCCGCTTCATAGAGCGCGATGCTGATGCGGCGAATCTGCTCGGCCAATGGCGCGCCAATGCGTGCCACGGTTTCTTCAAATGAAATATTTTCATCATGCTCGCCCATTGCCGCTTTGGCGGCGGGCGTGAAGATGGGCGTGGGTAATTTGCTCGCATTTTTCAAACCTGCAGGCAGCGCCACACCGCACACGGTTTGCGAAGCTTGGTATTCAGCCCAGCCACTGCCCGCTAAGTAGCCGCGCACCACAGCTTCAATCATCACGGGCTGCAAGCGTTTGACTAGCATGGCGCGGTCGTTGACCTGAGGCTTTTCTGCGTCGGTGACGACGCTTAAGGGGTCATCTCCAGTCAAATGATTCAGGCAAATGTGGCCCAGCTTATCAAACCAAAACAGCGCCATCTGCGTGAGCAGTGCCCCTTTGCCAGGAATCGGCTCGCCCATGATCACATCAAAAGCGGAGAGGCGGTCCGAGGCCACCATCAAGATGCGTTCCGCACCTACAGCATAGTTGTCACGCACTTTGCCGCGCGCAAGTAGGGGCAGGCTGGTAATCGAGGAGGTGTGTACTGCAAGACTCATGGCAATGCTGAATGAAAAAGCCCGCAACGCAGGGGCTGCGGGCTTTGAATTATCGCGCCCAATGGTCAGCGGGCGGTATACAAGCGATCAATGCACCACTTGCGACAACTCGCCCTTGGAATATTTTGCTGCCACCACTTGCAGCGTATCGCCCTTGATCTTACCGGCTTGGCCGGTGCAGCCAAACTCGATGTAGCGCTGTTTGCAAATCGCTTGCGCGGCGGCGCGGGCGGGTTTAAGCCATTCGCGGGCATCGAACTTGTCTGGGTTCTCGTGCAGGAATTTGCGCACTGCGCTAGTCATGGCCAGGCGAATGTCGGTGTCGATATTGATTTTGCGCACGCCGAATTGAATCGCTTTTTGAATTTCTTCCACTGGCACGCCGTAGGTCTCTTTCATCTTGCCGCCGTATTGGTTGATCTGCGCGAGCAAGTCTTGCGGCACGCTGGATGAGCCGTGCATCACCAGGTGCGTGTTGGGCAGGCGGCGGTTGATTTCTTTGATGCGCTCAATCGCCAAGATGTCGCCTGTGGGCTTGCGGGTGAACTTATACGCGCCGTGGCTGGTGCCAATGGCAATGGCCAGCGCATCGAGCTGGGTGCGTTTTACGAAATCGGCGGCTTGCTCAGGATCGGTGAGCAGTTGCTCGCGCGTCATGATGGCATCTGTGCCGTGGCCATCTTCTTTGTCGCCTTGCATGGTCTCTAAGCTGCCGAGGCAACCGAGTTCGCCCTCCACTGTTACGCCCAGTTTGTGCGCCATGTCCACTACTTTGCGTGTCACATCGACGTTGTAGTCGTAGCTCGCAATGGTTTTTCCATCGGCCTCCAGAGAGCCATCCATCATCACCGAGCTAAAGCCGAGATTGATTGCGCCTTGACACACGTCAGGGCTTTGGCCATGGTCTTGGTGCATCACGAGCGGAATCGTAGGGTATTGCTCCAGCGCCGCTTGAATCAAATGCTTGATGAAGGGCTCGCCCGCATACTTGCGCGCACCCGCACTGGCCTGCAAGATCACCGGCGCGCCCACTTCTTTGGCGGCCTCCATCACGGCTTGCACTTGCTCTAAATTGTTGACATTGAAGGCAGGAATGCCGTAATTGTGGGCGGCTGCATGATCAAGCAGCTCGCGCATAGAAACGAGAGGCATGGCGATAACTCCGTAAAATTGACGACAACATGAGCCAGCCTATTTTGGTAACTGGCTTGTAACTTCACTTAATTTTAACGGACAGGGTGCGGGTATCCATTGCCAAAGCTGAGTGTTTATGGCGCAGAAACCAAGAAAAAACAATGATTACCGACGTTATATATAGATAGTTTGCTATAATTTTAATAGCGATTCGAGGCTCTCAATAAAAGCTTGCGCAACATCCCAACCGGTTTGCTCTGTGATTTCTTGAAAGCATGTCGGGCTGGTGACGTTGATTTCGGTGAGTTGCTCGCCGATGATGTCCAAGCCCACTAAAAACAAACCGCGCGCAGCCAAAATCGGGCCAAGATACTCAGCAATTTCGCGGTCTCGCGCGGTCAGTGGCTGCGCCACGCCTTTGCCGCCCGCCGCCAAATTGCCGCGCACCTCACCGCCTTGCGGAATGCGAGCCAAGCTGTAAGGTACGGGCGTTCCGTTGATCACCAAGATGCGCTTGTCGCCCTGTTCAATCGCAGGAATAAATTTTTGCACCATCACGGTCTGCGCGCCGTCTTTATTGAGTGTTTCAATGATGCCGCCTAGGTTCAGGCCATCAGCCTTCACGCGAAAGATGCCAGCGCCCCCCATACCGTCCAGTGGCTTCAAAATGATGTCGTGGTGCGCGGCATGAAAGCGCTTGATGTCGAGCGCATCGCGCGTCACCAATGTGGGTGAGAGGAATTGCGGAAATTCTAGGATGGCCAGCTTCTCAGGATGATCGCGTAGCGAGCGAGCGCGGTTGAACACTTTTGCGCCTTCGCGCTCGGCCTGCTCGAGTAAATGCGTGGCGTAGAAGTATTCGCTATCAAACGGCGGATCTTTGCGCATGATCACCGCATCAAAGTCTTTCAAGGCAGCAGGCCGCTCATGAGGCGCTTGCTGCTTAGATATGAACCAGTTTTCTAGCTCGCCTGTGAGTGAAATATCTCGAACAAAAGCCGTCACATGCCCGCCGCTGGCCCACATCACATCTTTGGGCTCGCAGGCGCTCAATAGGTGGCCGCGCGCAGTGGCACAGCGCATCATAGCAAAGGTGCTGTCTTTGTAGGTTTTAAAGGATTCGAGCGGATCGGCGACGAAGAGAAAATGCATGATGAACAACTTTTAAAGTTTGGCGCGGTAGTGTTGCACAAACAGCGCCAAGCTGCCGGCCACCACGCCCCAGAAGGCTGAGCCAATGCCCGCGAGCGATACGCCGCTGAGCGTCACTAAAAAGGTGATGATCGCGGCATCACGGTGCTTTTCGTCGTGCAAGGCTTGGGCTAAGCCATTGGCAATCGTGCCTAGAAGTGCCAAGCCTGCAATCGCAGCAATCAACTCCTTCGGAAATGCCGTCAGCAGGCCGGTGACGATGGTGGCAAACAGGCCAATGAAAATGTAAATGATGCCGCACACGGCGGCGGCTACATAGCGCTTATCGGCGTCGGGATGCGCTTCTTTGCCCATGCAAATCGCGGCGGTGATGGCGCTCAAGTTGAGGGCGAATGCGCCAAACGGTGCGAGCAAAAAAGTGGCTAAGCCCGTCATGGTGATGATCTTGGACAGCGGCATCTGATAACCCGAGGCGCGAATCGCCGCCACACCGGGCAGATTTTGCGATGCCATCGTGACGATGAACAAAGGCAGGGCCAAACTGATGGCTGCGCCCCAAGTGAACTCAGGCATCACAAAAACCGGTTTTGCAAGAGAAAATTCGATGTTCCCCGGCGTGAATTGTGCGCGGAATGCTACATAAATAATAGCAACCAACAGTGTCAATGGAATCGCATAGCGCGCATTCCAGCGTTTGCCTATGAGATAGGTCATGAGCATCAGCGCCACCAAGGGCAGGGCACTTTGCGCAGCCACAAAGCCTTGCATGCCAAAGCGCGCGAGCACACCAGCGAGCAGTGCAGCAGCAATGGCCATGGGGATGCGATCCATGAGTTTCTCAAACAAGCCGGTGATACCAGCGAGTGTGATCAGCACGGCGCATATCATGAACGCGCCCACCGCCTCATTCATCGTATAGCCTTGACCTGCAGCGCCAGCCACCCCGGCAACCGCCAGCACAGCCGCACCCGGCGTACTCCAAGCCACCATTACCGGCTTGCGCAAAATCAGCGAAGGTACGAGCGAACACAAGCCCATGCCAATGCCCAGCGCCCACATCCAAGAAGTGAGCTGCTCAGGCGTGGCTTTGAAGGCCAGCGCGGCTGAGAAAACAATAGCCACTGAGCTGGTAAACCCCACCAGCACTGCCACGAAGCCTGCCGTGGCAGCAGAGAGCGAAAAATCTTTGAAGAAAACTGTCAAATCTCTACCTTAGAGCCAAGCTCCACGACTGAATTGTTGGGCAGACGCAAAAAGTCTGCCGCCGCGCTGGCGTTGTGATGCATCTGAGCAAACAGTTTCTCGCGCCATTCACTCATGCCGCCACCAATGGTGGGCACCACCACATCGCGCGAGAGGAAGTAGCTGGTTTGCATCGGGTCGAGCGCGCAGCCACGGCCCACAATTTGCTGCAAAGCTTCAGGCACATCAGGATCGTTTTTAAAACCGAAATTCAGTGTGACTTGCCAGCAATCATGGCCTAGCGGTTCGATCTGCACGCGTTTATTGAGACCAATCCAAGGCACTTCATGGCTTTTGACTGTGACGAACAGATTGTGTTCATGCAGTACTTTGTTATGTTTCAGGTTGTGTAGCAAAGCATTGGGCACAGTGCCTTGCTCATTGCTTAAAAACACGGCCGTGCCTTCTACGCGCACTGGAGGGTTCACGAAAACGGCTTCTAAAAAACTGCCCAACTCGATCCCGTCTTGCTTGGTTTTCTCATGCAAGAGCTTGCGTCCCTGCTTCCAAGTCATCATGAGTGTGAAAATCGCCGCGCCAATGGCCAGCGGAAACCAACCGCCATCAAACAGCTTCATCATGTTAGATGCCCAAAAAGCAAAATCCACCACAAAGAAAATGCCGGTTGCTGCTAGGCATAGCCAGAGCGGGTATTTCCACGCATAGCGAATCACGTAGAAAGTCAAGATCGTGGTGATCAACATGTCGGTACACACCGCAATGCCATACGCAGAAGCCAATGCGCCCGAGCTTTTGAACATCACCACGGCCAACACAATCGCCACAAACAAAGCCCAGTTCACAAACGGGATGTAGATCTGCCCCGTTTCTTTGGTGGACGTGTGCAGCATACGCAGGCGCGGTAAGAAACCCAGTTGCACCACTTGCTTGGTGACTGAAAACGCGCCGGAGATCAAAGCCTGCGAAGCAATTACTGCTGCCATGGTGGCCAAAATCACCAGCGGAATCAGCATCCAATCGGGCGCCATGAGGTAAAACGGATTTTTAATTGCCTCGGGCTTGGCCAAGAGCAATGCACCTTGGCCAAAATAATTAAGCGTCAAGGCCGGCATTACCACGCTGAACCACGCAATACGAATCGGGCGTTTGCCAAAATGTCCCATGTCCGCATACAAAGCTTCCGCGCCTGTGACGCAAAGCACCACTGCGCCCAAAATAATGAAGGTCACGCCGGGGTTCTTCCACATGAAGATCAGCGCGTAATGCGGACTCAATGCCTTCAAGATCACCGGATTGCCCAAAATATGAAAGATGCCTAAGCCTGCCAAGGTTGCAAACCACACCAACGTAATCGGCCCAAAAAATTTACCGATACCTGTTGTGCCGCGCTTTTGCACGAGGAATAAGAAAAAAATAATCACTAAAGAGAGCGGCACCACATATTTTTTGAACTGAGGTGAAATCACTTCCAAACCCTCGACCGCACCCAGCACAGAAATCGCTGGGGTGATCACGCCATCACCATAAAACAAACAAGTGCCGAAGATGCCCACAATCATCAAGCGGCGGCGCAATTCAGGTTTGTCGCTCACGGCGCGCGAGGCCAAAGTCAGCATGGCCACTAACCCGCCTTCGCCCTCGTTGTCAGCGCGCAACACTAAGGCGACGTACTTGACGGAAACGATCACTGTCAAAGTCCAAAAGATCAGTGACAAGATGCCGTAGATGTTTTGAGGCGTAAATTCCACGTGTCCAGATCCAAAGATCTCTTTGACGGCGTACAGCACACTGGTGCCAATGTCGCCGTAAACCACCCCGACGGCTCCTATGACCAAGGCACTCAGCGAAGTTTTTTGTGTCGACATGATTATTCCCTCTTTTCTAGTATACCGAAAGCCTGCAATGTACGAAATCGTTCAAAGCATCCCGAATTTCCAGATTTGAGTCGAAGTCCAGAATTTAAGTCTTTGAAGTGAATCAGAAACTATTTATGTAACTAAACGCACAATTTTCATCAAAACGTGATTTTTTGCGTGCTCAACCCCAATTTATTGAC
>JAYVJQ010000231.1:0-3877 GCA_043769055.1 Allobrachymonas sp. | reverse complement strand
GCGCAGATACGTTTGCGACGAGTTGAGATGGTTTGCGTCACGACCTTTCGTAGCGAACCACGCAAATAGCGAGCGCGAATGGCCGCGCTGCGCATCGCACCACCCACCCCGCGCCTCGTTAGGCAAGAGTGCACAAAAGGTAGTGCGCCACTTTTTGCACGCCATTCGGCAATAAGGTGCGGTGGGCGTGATAGGAATCGGCGGCGCGGCCATTCGCGCTCGCTAGAGAGGCAGCATGCAAACCATGGCAGTACCGCAAACCATCTAAACGCGCCAACCAATCCACTGCGCGAGGTGCTAGCCGACGATTTCTATCGCGGCCAGCGTGCCAACGTGCAAAAGATTGAGCAAACGGGTAGCACGTCACCACTACTAATTCAATAGCATTCTGTGCAATATATATGCCGGCTACCTGCTCAAAATACTTAAAAATCAAGCTTCAACAGCCATCAAACGCAAAGAGGCCAGCGCCATGATCTGCGCTGACTGCACCAGCTCATCAATGCCCACATACTCATCGGGCTGATGCGCTAAATCCAAAATACCCGGGCCATAGGCGATCACATCTCGAAGTAGCCCCGTGCGCACAATGTGCTTCTGGTCATACGTGCCGGGGCTGGAAATGTAGCTGGGCTCGCGGCCCAGCACGCGAGCAATCGCGCGGGCTGTGGCATCGACCACGGGCGCATCTTTTGGCGTCGCAGTCGGCACGAAGCTCATGATCTCGCGCACATTGAAATCAAAGCCCGGGCGGGTGCGTTGCAGCTCTTGCAGCATCTCCAAAATCTCGCGCTTCACATCTTCAAGCTGCTCCTCAGCGATAAAGCGGCGATCTAGCACCGTGCGGCAGGAATGCGCCACTACGGGCGCTGGCGTATCCGCCGTCGGCCAGCCGCGCGCATCCACTGCATAGCGTTGCTCCACCTGCCCACCGTGAATGCTGTTGATGTTGAGCGTCGATACGCGTGCACCCGGCGGCTCCACGGGCTCTGCTGTGCGCCGCGCAGCCAATGCAGGCTGTAGTTTCGTTTCTAGCAAATGAATAAAGGCGCTCATGTGATTGATCGCGCTATCGCCCAAAAACGGCATCGAGCCATGCGCAATGCGACCCTTGGTTTCTACTTCGGCCCAATACACGCCGCGATGGCCTAAGCAAATACGATCCACACCCAGCGGCTCAGGAATGATCACATGGTGTACGCGCGGCTTAGAAAAGTAGCCACGCTCGGCCAAAAAGCCCACCCCCGCAAACCCACCTGATTCCTCATCCACCGTACCGCTGATCTCCAGCGACCCATTGAACGCAATGCCACTGTCAATCAGCGCCTCGCAAGCAATCACAGAGGAGGCCAGCCCACCCTTCATATCGCAAGCCCCGCGCCCATACACCTTGCCATCGCGTACCTGTCCACCAAACGGCTCAAACGTCCAGCCACTGCCCGCTTCCACCACATCGATGTGGCTGTTGAAATGCACGCATTCTTTGTTTCCTTGCGCTCCCCGGCCTTCATAGCGCGCCACCACATTTGTGCGAGGGTATTTGTCCGAATCCCCCGGCGCACCCGTACTGCGGATGTACTCCACCGCAAAGCCTCGTTTCTTCAACCGCTCCCCCAGATGCCGCGCACAAGCCTCATACGCATCCCCGGGCGGATTGACCGTGGGTATGCGAATCAGCTCTTGCGTGAGTGCGGTGACTTCTTCGCGGCGCGATTCAATGGAAGCAAGAAGCTTTTCAGAAATCAACATACTCGTTACCTTAAATCCAAGGAACAATCTTTACATAGCATGTACAGCATAAAGCATCTATTTTTCAGCCTTCCACTGCGTCCATACCTGCGCAATATTCACTGTAGTGGGATATTTGCTCTGGCAGTAGTAGGCGCCAGCGCAGACCACCAGAATAAGCAAGGCAACCCACCAGCGGGTCTTTTGAAAAAGAACAACATGCCAGTTACCGACCTCTTGAATTTCTCCCATTCTTCGCACAAGCGCGCCAGCAAAGGCTATTTCAAACGCCACTTCGAGCAATAAGCTGGTCCCGACCCATGAAAACAACACTGCGATTAACAAAGCAACGGGAATAAGTACGACAAAGATTAAGCACCCCTCTGCATAAACCATTGGCAGGTCAAACCCTCCGAACTTAGAGTTTTTATTACGATCACTGGGATGTCTTTTCTGAAAATCTGCCCAGATACGGATTCCACCAAAGAACGCAGCATATCCCACCAGAATATTCAAAGCGTAGCGCCAAGGCATGGATTTCAGACCTATCTTCAACAAGATCCAACTGCTCAGCCATGTCAGCAAGAAGATCAAGACAAAAACAAGGCTCACGCCCCACATGGAGACATGGTTTTTGCGAGCCTCAATAAACCCTCTGCGCTCGCGCTCCAAATCGACATCTTTCCATAGCTTCATGTCATGTCTACAGAGCAACTAGTTAAGCGGACATTGCTCTGTAGGCTAATCGAAAGTTACAACACCTCGCTCGCAAAGTCTGCCAACCTTGATCGCTCGCCGCGCGCCAAGGTGATGTGCCCGCCATGTGGCCAGCCTTTGAATTTGTCCACCGCGAATGTCATTCCACTGGAGCCTTCGGTGAGGTAGGGCGTGTCGATCTGGGCGAGGTTGCCCATGCAGACTATTTTTGTGCCGGGGCCTGCGCGGGTGATGAGGGTTTTCATCTGCTTGGGCGTTAAGTTTTGCGCCTCGTCGATGATCACGTATTTGTTCATGAAGGTGCGGCCGCGCATGAAGTTCATGCTTTTGATTTTGATCTTGGCGCGGATCAGTTCATTGGTGGCAGCGCGGCCCCATTCGCCGGCGTTGCTGGAATCGTTTTTGGTGAGGAATTCCAAGTTGTCATCGAGCGCGCCCATCCAGGGGCCCATTTTTTCTTCTTCGGTGCCGGGCAGAAAACCAATGTCTTCGCCCACGCTCACGGTGGCGCGGGTCATGATGATTTCGGTGTAGCGGCGCTCATCGAGCACTTGGGTGAGGCCGGCGGCCAGTGCCATCAGCGTTTTACCTGTGCCGGCCGTACCTGCAAGTGTGACCAAATCGACATCGGGGTCCATCAGCAGATTCATGGCGTAGCTTTGCTCGCGGTTGCGCGTGGTCACGCCCCAAACGGCGTTTTTGCCGTGGCCATAGTCTTTGAGCGTTTTGAGCACGGCGGTTTTGCCGCGTAGCTCGGTGACGCGGGCATACAGCGATGGCTCGCCGGGCGACTCGAAATAGACGAACTGATTGATGAGCAGCGCGGGCACGATGGGGCCTTGGATGCGATAGAACGTGTGGCCCGCGCTTTGCCAGCTCTCTACGGTTTTGCCATGCTTGTCCCAAAAATCTGCGGGCAACGCGAGCGAGCCGGAATAGAGCAAATCACCATCTTCCAGCGTCTTGTCGTTTTGATAATCATCGGTGGGCAGGCCGAGCGCGCGGGCTTTGACGCGCATGTTGATGTCTTTGGAGACGAGGACCACCTCGCGCGGCTTGTGCATCTCGCCTAAGCCTGCGACAACGCCGAGAATTTGATTGTCGGCCTTGCCTTGGGGGAGCGCGGCGGGCAGGTTGGAGGTGATGGTCTGCGTTTGGAAGAAGAGGCGGCCCAGCGCTTCGCGGTGGCCTGTGCCATCGAGCTTCAAGCCGTCTTTCATGTCTGCGCCTTGCACAGCAGCCAGCTGATCGAGCGAGCGGGAGATTTGGCGCGCGTTGCGCGCCACTTCGGTCATGCCCTTTTTGTGGCCATCCAATTCTTCCAGCACGATCATGGGCAAATAAATATCGTGCTCTTCAAAGCGGAAGAGGCTCATCGGATCGTGCAGCAGCACATTGGTATCCAAAACGAAGAGCTTGGCTGGGCCTACTG
>JAYVJQ010000230.1:0-2680 GCA_043769055.1 Allobrachymonas sp. | reverse complement strand
ATATTTTGCCCTTTGAAATCAAAGCGTGCCAACGCATAGCCTGCGGGTGCGCCAAGGCCAAGCGACAAAGCCATGGTGATGGCAGCTACAGCCACGCTGTTGCCCACTGCACCCCATATGCCCGAAGCACCAAAGAAATAGCGCATCGTCTCCAGCGTCAAGCCCGTAGGAAAGAAGCTCTTGGGCCAAGCCGTAGCAGCGTCTTTAGGCGAGAAGGCGCTGATGGTGATGAGATAAATCGGAATCAGCCAGCAGATCGCAAGTATCGTGGCGAAGATGTAAATCAGGCGGGCGTTTTTATTCATAAGCCTCTTCTTTACGCTAGGGTTTCGCGCTTGGTGCGCAGCGCCACCAAATACACCAGCGTGGCAGCGATTGAAACACCTAAGATAAACAGCGCATAGGCCGAGGCCACGTTGGTGTTTTGATACGCGCCTTGCCAGTTGTAAGCCTCACCCACGAGCACGGGCAAATCGCGCCCAGCCAGTGCATACACCACGGCAAACACTTCAAAGGCCAGTACCGTGCGCAAAATCAGCGCGGATTGCAGCGAGGGTTTGAGCAGCGGTAAGGTCACATGCCAGAAGCGCTTCCACGGCGATGCGCCGAATACCTCGGCAGCTTCGGCATATTCTTTGGGAATAAGCTGCACGCCTGAGACGAGAATCACCAACACGATGGAGGTGGCACGCCAAATCTCCGCAATGATCACGCAGGTGAACAAAGCAATAGGGTTTTGATAGCTCAGCCACGTGACTGGGCCATTGACTAACCCGACGCCTTGCAGCAGGGTGTTGAAATAGCCGCGATCCGTAAAAATCGCCAGCCACGCGATGCCAGCGGCCAAATCGCTCACGCCCAGCGGAATCGTCCAAATATAAAGATAGGTCATGCGGCCCTTCTCCATCTTTTGCAGCATCATCGCCATCGCCAGCGAAATGCAAATCTGTATCGGCACGATGATGACGACAATGATCATCGTGTTTTTCAGCGCTGTGCTGAAGTTGTTGTCGCCCAGCATCTTGTTCACATGGCGCATGGTGAAGCCGCCATCTGCGCCTTTGAACGCGAGCACGGCAGTCTCAGCCAGCGGCCACACAAATAGCAAAATCAAAAAGATCGCGCTTGGTGCAATCAGGACATACGGAATGCGATCTTGTCGGGTCATGGCAGTGCTCCGCTAAGCACTCATGCTGCGGGCATGGGTGCTAGGCTAAAAAACGATTATTCAACTTATTGAACGGGACACGGCGCTGTGCCGCTGCTGGCATCAGGTGCCCAGCATCTGGCGTTGGCTTCTTTCATGACCTCGGCCAAGGCCTGACCTTGTTGATTCAGCACAGTCTTCACATCTTCATTGCGCACGATGATGCGCTGGAAGCTGTCGATGAAGACTTTGTTGAACTCACCGTTTTTCGCACCCAAGCCAGAGGGCAGCAGCGCGCCGCGTGCGCCGGGGGCGGAGTAGGTTTGGCCTACGCCTATCGCGGCAATTTGCACACCCTTGGGCAGCGTGCCAATGTCTGCTTTTACGGTTGGAAACCAGCCCACTTCAGCCAATGCCTTCGCTTGCACGGCGGGGCTGGTCAGATGCGCAATGGCAGCCTCTGATGCTGCGCGGTCAGGCGTGTTTTTAGGGATCGACAAGCCGGAGATCACGGGCATGAAGAAGCGGCCTTTGGGACCAGAGGGTGCGGGGAAGGCCACGAAGTCATCGGGCTTGTCGGTGAGCGCAGGCAGCAGGCGAGCGGTGTGATCAAAAGCCACCCAGACTTCACCTGTTTTCAAAGGCTCTTCCATCGCGTTGTAGCTGGTGGAGCGCTTGTTGGTCACGGTCCAGAGGTCTTTCAAATCGGCCCACATTTTTTCGGCGTCTTGGCCTTTGAAGTTGCGCACCACGCCGCCGGTGTAGGCGGGTAAGGCATAGCCTTGGAAGAAGCGGTGGATCAGGCCAGAGGGGCCGCCGGGCAGGCCGAATTTGTCTTCTCCTGTGGCGGCTTTTATGTTTTTCGCCCACTGGATAGTTTGCGCCCAAGTGAGGTTATTGATGTTCGCGCCTTGGGGCAGATATTGCAGCGCCTTTTTGTTGGCGGCCATTTGGAAGGTGTTGGTGAGGAAGGGAATGAACCGGGTGCTCGTGCCACCCATCTTGGCCAAATCTTTGAACGAGCCCGACCACTCGCGCGAAGTGGACAAGCGGTTCATTACATCATCAATGTCTTGCAGTGCGCCCGCGGCGTTCAGAGGCGAAAGCTCCGAATCGAGCGCGATAGTGACATGCACTTTGCCTGAGCTGGCTTGCGCCTCAGCCATCATGCGGGTGTTGTAAGTGTTAGGGTCTTCGCCGATGTAGTTGATCTCAGGCTTGGCATCCTTGACAAGCACCGTGCGCACCTTTTCAATTTCTTGCACAGGGCGCAGTTGAGTTGACACGACATTGACCTGTGCAAATGATGCAGCAGCTGAGAGTACAGCAGCGGCAACGATGAGTTTTTTGAGCTTCATAGAGCAGTCTCCTAGTAAAGTGGTGAATGAAAACGATGCGATGTATAAAACAAATCAAATTGGCGCTTTGCCAACCGATTCGCGCAAGATGAGGTTGGGAGTTTCGAGTACTTGCAAATCACTCACGCTCTCTCCAGCCATCACACGAAGCAACAGTTGAGCGATATGACGACCG
>JAYVJQ010000229.1:0-3779 GCA_043769055.1 Allobrachymonas sp. | reverse complement strand
GAAGGCGGGCATCATGCGCTCTGGCAAGCCGGCCATCGTGAGTGATCCCATGCCGCCGCAGAGCGTGACGGATCACGCTGCAAAAATCGGCGCGGATGTGTGGCGCATGGGGCAGGATTTCAATTTTCAGGGTGACAAGCAGCAGTGGGGCTGGGCGGGGCGAGCCCCCTCGGGGGGCAGCGGCGACGCGACAGCGCAGAGCGTGGGGGCTGCTACGTCCAAAAGATTTTCCGGTCTGGCGTATCCAGCGCTTAGAGGTGCAAATCAGCTCATCAACGCCAGTGGCGTGCTTGCTGCCATTACGGCACTCAACGAGCGCTTGCCAATCACTGCGCAAGCTGTGCGCAACGGCTTCGCATTCGTTGAGCTGCCAGGGCGCTTTCAAATCGTGCCGGGGCAGCCCGCGCTCGTGCTCGATGTGGCTCACAACCCGCATTCCGTGGCTGCGCTCACCGCTAATTTAGATGCGATGGGCTTTTACCCAACCACGCATGCCGTCTTCGGCGCGATGGTCGATAAAGACCTCACGCCCATGCTCGTCAAACTCGCGCCGATCGTGGATCGCTGGTACTTCACTGATTTGCCCACGGCGCGCGCGGCAAAAGCGGTTGATCTGCAAAGCCGGTGGCAAACGCTGAACACGCGCAGCGACACGCACAGCGATGTTTACACCTCGCCACAAGTCGCGCTTGATGCTGCGGTGGCTGCAGCAGACGCAGCCGATAGAATCGTGGTGTTTGGCTCGTTCTATACCGTGGGCGGCGTGCTGCAAAACGGCACGCCCCGCTTAGAAGCGAAGCATCTTTCTAAGGCTTAATGCGACTTCTTAATACGACTTTTTATTGCGACTTTTTAAAGTAACTTCTTGAAACGATAAATATGGCTTGGTTTAAATTCGGTCAACAAGAATCTACTGCTGCGAAAGACGCTCCTGTAGAAACCATCGAGACGATGCGCACCCGCGCCAAGCGCCGCCTGATTGGTGCGCTGCTGCTCGTGGCGACGGCGGTGGTGGGCTTTCCTCTGCTCTTTGAAACACAGCCTCGCCCGGCCTTGGTAGATGTGCCGATTGAGATTCCCGACAAAGCAAAAACCAAGCCTTTGCCTGCGCCGCCAGCCACGCCATCGGCACCAGCTGCGGCAGCGAAGGTGGACGATAAAGCCAGCTTAGCCGGTAAAGAAGAAATTGTGAGCCCTGTACCTGCTGCAGCGGCCAAACCAACAGAAAAACCTGTGGTAGCCGGCATCAATACTGTGCCGAGTGCAACTAAAACAGTAGTAACTGCACCACCCGCACCACCCGCACCTGCCCCAGATAAATCGGCAGAAATAAAAGCCGCGGCAGACAAAGCTGCAGCAGACAAAGCCGCACAAAAAGCCAAGGAAGACAAAGCCAAAGCAGATGCTGCGCGCGCACAAGCCCTGCTTGATGGCAAAGCTGCTACCCCAGCTGCCACAGCATCAGCAGCCGAAGGCCGCTTCATTGTGCAATTCGGCTCGTTTGCCGAAGAGAGCAAAGCCCGAGAAGTGCGCCAAAAGGTGGAAAAAGCGGGCCTTAAAACTTATGCACAAATTGCCGAAACCTCTGAGGGCAAACGCCATCGCGTCAGAGTTGGGCCATTCCCGAGTCGCGCTGAGGCCGAGAAGGCCGCTGCCAAGATCAAGGCGCTGGATTTGCCAGCCAACATCCTCACGCTGTAGGGCGTGTTAACACTATTTCTGGAGGCGCGAATGAGTGACAAAAGCCGCCAATTCTTAAGCGCACAGCGACGGCAATGCTGCGCCTTGCCTTGGGTGAAACGACGAGTGGGGGTTTTTGCCACTCATTCCCGGAGGGTTGCGGCTAAAAAAGCCTCAGGCTGCGTTGCGAAGCCTTGCCGGGGGGTGACCCCGTCTGCGTTTCGCGCCTTGCCTGAGACTTTTTTGACTCGCAACGCGCTCTCCAGAAATAGTGTTAACACGCCCTAGCTATGCAGCTTGCCGCGCTCGATTGGATCATTCTCGCAATATTGTTGCTATCCATGGCGCTCGGCGCGTGGCGTGGTTTGGTTTATGAAGTGCTCTCGGTGCTTGGCTGGTTGGCGGCTTTTATCATCGCGCAGCTTTATGCAGCCACGGTTGGCCAGATGTTGCCCATCAGCGGCGCGACTGATGCGTTGCGCTATGCGGCAGGCTTTGTGATCACCTTTATTGCAACGGCTTTCGCGGCTGGCTTGCTCGCGTGGCTCGCTAAAAAACTGATCGAAACTACTGGTTTGCGGCCAGTAGATCGCACGCTCGGTGCGTTCTTTGGGCTGCTGCGTGGGGCCTTGATTTTGCTGGCAGCAACGACTGCTGTTCTGATGACGCCTCTGAGTGAAGGCATTTGGTGGAAGCAATCCGCAGGGGCGGGATTTTTATCTGCCACATTGCGAGCCATTAAACCGATTTTACCCAGCGAGATGGGACAATACATCCAATCAAGAACGCCAACTGCGTTAAGGGAAACATAATCTGTGCGGCATCGTCGGCGTGGCATCACAAGCGCCCGTGAATCAACTTATTTACGACGCGCTCCTGCTCTTGCAGCATCGTGGCCAAGATGCTGCTGGCATCGTGACGCAGCAGGGCACAAAATTCTTCATGCACAAAGCCAAAGGCATGGTGCGCGATGTGTTTCGCACGCGCAATATGCGCGCACTGCCGGGCACGATGGGCTTAGGCCAAGTGCGCTATCCCACGGCGGGCAATGCGACAAGCGAAGAAGAAGCCCAGCCTTTTTATGTGAACGCACCCTTTGGCTTGGTGCTCGTGCACAACGGCAATTTAACGAATGTGGATGTGCTCAAAGAGCAATTGTTCAATCATGATCATCGTCATATCAACACGACGAGTGACACGGAAGTGTTGATCAATGTGTTGGCGCATGAGCTGGAGATCACCACGCGTGGCCTTCCACTACAACCCAAAGATGTTTTCGCCGCGGTGCGAGGCGTGCATTCGCGCATCAAAGGCTCGTATGCCGTAGTTTCCGTCATCGCTGGGCATGGGCTGCTCGCATTCCGCGATCCGTTTGGCATTCGCCCGTTATGCCTCGGCAAAAGTGCCGATGGCACATTCATGGTGGCCAGCGAATCGGTCGCGCTGGAAGGCACGGGGCATGCTTTCGTGCGCAATATCGCGCCGGGCGAAGCGGTGTTTGTTGATGCGCAAGGCCAGTTGCACAGCGCGTTGTGCGCCGATGTTACGCAACTCTCGCCTTGCATTTTCGAATACGTCTATCTCGCACGGCCAGATTCGGAGATGGATGGCATCAGTGTGTATCAAGCGCGCCTGAACATGGGTGAGACGCTGGCCAAGCGAGTGATCTCTACTGTGCCGCCGGATGAGATTGATGTGGTGATTCCGATTCCAGAATCCAGCCGGCCCAGTGCGATGCAGCTCGCGCAGTTGCTAGGTTTGCCATACCGCGAAGGCTTCGTGAAAAACCGCTATGTGGGCCGCACCTTCATCATGCCCGGCCAAGGCGCGCGCAAAAAATCTGTGCGGCAAAAGCTCAATGCGATTCGCAGCGAATTCAAAGGCCGTCGTGTGCTCTTGGTCGATGATTCCATTGTGCGCGGCACCACGAGCCAAGAGATTGTGCAAATGGCGCGCGATGCGGGCGCAGCCAAGGTGTATCTCGCCAGCGCTGCGCCGCCGGTGCGTTACCCTAACGTCTATGGCATTGATATGCCCACGCAAACCGAGCTGATCGCCCATGGCCGCAGCACGGATGAAATCCGCGATTACATCGGCTG
>JAYVJQ010000228.1:0-8612 GCA_043769055.1 Allobrachymonas sp. | reverse complement strand
GACAAACTTACTTTCAAAACTCACCATAAATCTGAAACCCAAGCGGAGACAAACGCGATCACAGAAAGCCATTTACCCCCGATTTAAAGGAGTTGCCATCATGAACGACACATTTGATCCGCTGATACTGCACCGCATTCAGTTCGCGGCCAATATCAGCTTTCATATCCTGTTCCCCACGATCACGATTGCGCTGGCTTGGGTGTTGGTGTTTTTCAAGCTTTGCTTTGCGCGCACGCAAGATGCGAAGTGGCTAGAGGCTTATTTCTTTTGGGTGAAAGTGTTTGCACTGACCTTTGCGCTCGGCGTGGTCAGCGGCATCACCATGAGTTTTCAGTTTGGCACGAATTGGCCGGGCTTCATGAATACGGTGGGCAACATCGCTGGGCCGCTCTTGGCCTATGAAGTGCTCACGGCTTTCTTTTTAGAAGCGAGCTTCTTGGGCATCATGCTTTTTGGCTTGAAGCGCGTGGGCCAGCGCTGGCATACCGCGGCCACCGTGGTGGTGGCGCTCGGCACGAGCCTCTCGGCCTTTTGGATTTTGGCGCTCAATTCGTGGATGCAAACGCCTGCGGGCTTTGAGATGCGCCCCAACGAAGCGGGCGCGATGGTGGCGCATGTGACCGACTGGTGGGCAGTAATTTTCAATCCCTCGTTTCCCTACAAGCTCTCACACATGATGATGGCTTGCTTTGTAACGGTGGCTTTTTTGCTCGCGGGCATCAGCGCCTATCGCTGGCTGCGCGGTGATCGCGCGCCGAGTGTGCTGGCCACGCTGCGCACAGGTGTGGTGATGGCGGCCATGCTCGTGCCGGTGCAAATTTTCTTGGGTGATTTGCATGGCGTGAATACCTTCAAGCATCAGCCCGCAAAACTCGCAGCAATGGAAGGCATTTGGGAAACACAGCGTGGCGCGCCTGCGGTGCTCTTTGGCCTGCCCGATGAGAAGGCGCGGGAGAATAAATTTGAAATCAGTATTCCCAAGCTTGCTTCGCTGTATCTCACGCACGATATCAATGGTGAGGTCAAAGGGCTCAATGATTTCAAAGGCAATCATCCGCCTGTGGCACCTGTGTTTTGGGGCTTTCGCATCATGGTGGGCACGGGGCTGCTGATGCTCGCGGTGGGCTGGCTGGCGCTGTGGCAGCAAAGGCGTGGTGGGCAGATCAAGCCGTGGCTGGGCAAAGTATTGGTGGGCATGACTTTCTCGGGCTGGGTGGCCACACTTGCAGGCTGGTACGTGACCGAGATTGGCCGCCAGCCTTGGTTGGTGAGCGGGGTGCTCACCACCAAGCAGGCTGCAGCAAGTATTTCCACGCCGCTGCTGGCCAGCACGCTCACGATGTACCTCATCGTTTATGCGCTGCTGCTCACGGCCTATATCTCAGTGCTGTTTTATCTGGCGCGCAAGGCGGGTGAGCCTGAGACCTCTTCGACTCCATTACTTGCTGGAGGTGCAGCATGAATACTTTGACTACTTTTAACGACTGGCTGCCCGTGATCTTCATGGGGGTGATGGGCTTGTCGATGCTGGCCTATGTGGTGCTCGATGGCTATGACCTTGGCGTAGGCATCTTGCTGCGCCGCGCCAATAGCACTGACAAAGACTTGATGGTCAGCAGCATCGGCCCGTTTTGGGATGCGAACGAGACTTGGCTGGTGCTCGGCGTAGGCATTTTGCTCACCTGCTTTCCAGCGGCGCATGGCATTATTTTGGGCGAGCTGTATTTGCCGGTGGCGATCATGCTGATGGCGCTGATTTTGCGCGGCGTGGCGTTTGAGTTTCGCGTGAAGGCGCGCGCAGCGCACAAGCCTTGGTGGGATCGCGCTTTCTATGGCGGCTCGCTGCTGGCCGCGCTCAGCCAAGGCTGGATGCTGGGCAGCTACATCTTGGGTTTTGAAAACAGCTGGGCCGCTTGGGGCTTTGCAGCTTTGATTGCCGTGTGCTTGGCCGCAGGCTACGCGCTTTTGGGCGCAACTTGGCTGGTGCTCAAAACCGAGGGCGATTTGCAATTGCAAGCGGTACGCTGGGCGAGGGGCGCGCTGCTGCTGACTGCGCTTGGCGTGCTCGCCATCTCGCTGGCCACGCCGTGGATCAGCGAGCGCATTTTTGCCAAATGGTTCACCTTGCCTTATTTGGTGTTGCTTGCGCCCCTGCCGCTGGCCACCGCTTTGCTCTTCTTTATCACGCACCGCAGCTTAGCGCGCTTGCCTACGCGTCTGCGCCAAGGCAATGCGTATGGCGATTGGGTACCATTTGCTTGCACGGTGGGCATTTTCATCTTGGCTTTTTATGGCTTGGCCTACAGCCTATTCCCCTACCTCGTGATTGACCGCATGACGATCTGGCAGGCAGCGACTTCCCCCGAATCATTGAAAATTATTTTGGTCGGCGCTCTCATCGTGTTGCCCATGATCGTGGGCTACACCGTGGTGGTTTATCGCGTGTTTGCTGGCAAGACCAAGCTCATGTCGTATGGGGCTTGAGTGCTGATTTAACAAGAAAACTGACCACTAGCCGGGATGAAATAAGCAGAGCATGCTATGGAAATAGGAGTGCACATGCAGCGCATGTGCACTCCGCTTTACTTCGCCCGCAGCAGCTCAGGCACACGCAGCAAAATAAATTCGTTGTCATCTGCTTGGTTAGGTTCGCGGCTGCTGGAAAACGGTAGGTTGTTGTCGTTACCCACAATGATGTGATCGGCATCAACCACATCGACATTCTCGATGGTGAAAAACGGGAAGCTGAACTTGCCAGCGATTTTTGGCTTGCGGGCAAGGTTGCTCGGATCGTTGATGGCCAGCAGATCGATGTAGCCGATTTTGCGTACAGCATTGCCCACATTGGCCTCTGTCATTTCGATTTTCACCACGCGCTTGATCTTCGGCAAATCATGGAAGCAGTTTTCAGCGCGCTGGATCGCGCCGCCTACTGTGGGGCAGGCTTTGTCGGGCGTGCCTTCTCCGTTGTCGCGCTCAATCACGAGGGCGGTGGTCGCATCGATCATGTTGAAATCGCCAATCGCTAGGCCGTTGGCTTCCAGCATGTATTTCCAGTGGCGGCCTGTCCATTTTTCGGTGGGCACATCAAATTCGAGTACGCGCAGGTATTCACGGCCATTGAGTTTTTCAGTGTCTTTGGTGGCGGCATCCCATAGCGCGCCTTCGAGCATGGCGTAGAGCTTTTTGCCGTCAGGAGACGATGCCATGCCTTCGTAGCCGCGTGAGCGGCGCACGGTGAAATCGAGCGGCACGTTCGGCGCAGCGGGTGTAGAAATGGCGGGGTGATCAGGTGAGCGCGCTGGCTTGCCATCGACCTGCGTTTCAAACACGGCGAGCACTTTGCCGCTCATGTCGGCCTTGATGAGCCAAGGGCCGAGTTCATCGCCAATCCACAGCGCGCCGCCTGCGATTTGAAAGCTCTCGGTGTCAAAGTCGCTGCCCGTCAAATAGCGTTTAGGCGTGCCTTCATGCACGATGCGGAAGGGCACTTTTTTATCGGGATCGTGCAGGAAGATGGTTTGCTGGCGGCTTAATGTGCCATTGGCCCAATCGATGGTGTAGCGGTTCATATACAGCATGCTGTCGGGCGAATTGGCTTTGGAGCCAAAGCCGTTGTCGGTCAGCACCCAATAGCTGCCGTCACTCATGCGCTTGATACCTGAATGGCCTTGCACGGGCTGGCCGGCAAAGGGCACAGAGATGCCGGTGGGGCGATTGGCCGAGCGGCCTTCCACGCTATCCAAGCGCTCCACGCGTGAGCCGGTGGTGAATTTGCCGCTCACGCGCAGATCTGCGGGGGCATCGGCCGGTGCTGCGATGAAGCTAGGTGCGGGCAGGATGACGTGGCCTGCGAGAGTGGCGGGGAATTCGGCCTGCGCTTTGGCGCTGGGCAGGCAGACAACAGCCGCTGCCAAGAAGGCGAGAGTTTGGAGGATGTTGGGATGGCTCATTTTTGGTTTCTCTTGAAGTAAGGGGTTCATAGTTCGCCGAGCTTGTTGCGCGCAATCAGTTTCCAAATCGCGGGCGCGCCGGTTTTGGGGAGCACGATTTGGTAAATCTCATCATTGCCTTGATTGATGGCGCTCGCGCCCTCTTGCGGCGGCACACCGATCAGATGCGAAACGAGCAGGGGATTGATGCCGCCATGGCCAACGATCACCACCGTGCCGCCATTGGCGTGTTTATCGCGAATGGTTTTGAGGGCGGCTTCAGCGCGCCTCGATTGGCTCTCTAGCGTCTCGCCGCCTTCCATGTCGTCGGCCCAAGCGAAGCGGCGCTTGTTCCAGTCGGCAAGAATAGCCGCGTCTTTGTCGTTTGCGCCTTCAAATTTGCCGAAGAAGCGCTCGCGCAGTTCATCCATCGCTACGATGGGTGTGCGCCCCTGGAAGACTTCTGCGGTTTGCCGCGCACGCTGGTGTGAGCTGACGTACACCGTGTCTACTTTTACTTCTGCCATCAAGCGGCTCATGGCCGCAGCTTGCTCGCGGCCGGTGGCATTCAGTGGGTTGTCGGTGCCACCTTGAATGCGGCCGTCTTTGTTCCAATCGGTTTGGCCGTGGCGCACCACATACACGGTGAGTTGCGCAAAGGCTTGCATGCTGAGCAGGCTGCAAGCCATGATCAGTGCGGCGGCGATGCTGCGGGGTTTGAGGCGGGCAAATGAAGTCATGATCGGTGATCCTGAATTGAACATGCTTGCATTGTTGATGGCTGCGATGACAGACGCATGACCGAAACATGACAATCGTGTAAATTGCGCCGCACAGTTTGATTTGCGGAAGGTTTTAGTGCTTTTTTCCAGCTTTGCCGGCATAGAATATGGGTTGCTTGCTATCTTTTTTGTAGCGTATCACAATCTGCGTATGCACGCTTATTACGCTGATCAATTTGTGTTGCCGCTGCCTGCGGGGCATCGTTTCCCCATGTCGAAATATGGTCTGCTGCGCAATTGGCTGGAAGAGCAATTGCCCGAGGTGCGCTTGCAGATTGCACCTGCGGCCAGTGATGGTGAGCTGGCCTTGGTGCACATGCCGGCCTATATTCGCGGCATCTCGCTGGGGGTGGAGCAGGGCGGTCTTGATCCAAAGATCATGCGGGAGATTGGCTTTCCGTGGAGCTTGGCCATGGCCGAGCGTGCGCGCCGCTCGGTGGGGGCGAGTGTTGCGGCGGCGCGGACGGCATTGGGGCTTGGTGGCGCGCCGCAAGGCATTGCAGCCAACTTGGCAGGCGGCACGCACCACAGCTATGCCGACAAAGGCGGTGGTTTTTGCGTGTTCAACGATTTTGCGGTGGCCGCGCGGCTGATGCAAAGCGAGCATGCGCGCGTGCATGGGAGAGTTCGACCGCTGCGGGTGGCCATCATAGATCTGGATGTGCACCAAGGTAATGGCACAGCAAAGATTTTTCAGGGCGATGAGAGCGTGTTCACGCTATCGCTGCACGGCGAGAAGAATTTTCCGTTTCGCAAGGAGGCCAGTGATTTGGATGTGGATTTACCCGATGGCTGCCGCGATGATGAGTATTTGCAGGCGCTCGATCATGCGTTGGATGAACTGGAGCGTCGGTTTTTCTCCCCATATGAGCCCAGTTTGATTTTGTATTTGGCTGGCGCTGACCCGCATGAAGGCGATCGACTCGGGCGATTGAAGCTGAGTTATGACGGCATGGAGGCGCGTGACCGGCGCGTGATGCAATGGGCTTGGCAGCGGCGCATTCCTATGGCATTGGCCATGGGCGGCGGCTATGGGCACGACGTACACACCACGCTGCGGGTGCAGCAAGGCACGTATCGCATGGCGCTTGGGTATTGGCACAAATGGCAGGCCGCCGCCCAACGAGGTGCTTGCTAACAAGCCTATGGCCTATGGCCGGTCTGTGGCAGATCATGCTTGAGCAGCATCTTGTTAGCGTTCGCTCACCATGCTATAATCATGGGCTCTGCGGAATAGGCCGTGGAGAAATTCCTTTCAAGAGGTTCATATGTACGCGGTCGTAAAAACCGGTGGCAAACAATACAAAGTTGCTGCTGGCGAAAAATTGAAAATAGAACAGATTGCTGCGGACGTGGGTCAAGAGATTGTGTTGTCGGAAGTGTTGGCTGTCGGTAGTGGCAGTGACATCAAGATCGGCGCTCCTCTGGTCGCGGGTGCATCAGTTAAGGCCACAGTGGTCGCTCAAGGCAGGCACGATAAAGTGCGCATCTTCAAGATGCGTCGTCGTAAGCACTACCAAAAGCGCCAAGGTCATCGTCAAAACTACACTGAGATCGAGATCAGCTCGATCATCGGCGGCTAATTCGGGAGCACTGAAATGGCACAGAAAAAAGGCGGCGGCTCTACGCGAAACGGGCGTGATTCACAGCCCAAAATGCTCGGTGTGAAAGCTTTCGGTGGTGAGCTCATCACCGCTGGCGCGATCATCGTGCGCCAACGCGGCACCAAGTTCCACCCCGGTGTGAACGTGGGCATCGGTAAAGATCACACCCTGTTTGCTTTGGCAGCAGGCCACGTGAGTTTCACCCACAAAGGCGCTTTGAACAAGCATACCGTGAACATCACGGCAGCTGCTTAAAGCTCCTCGCTCCCAAAAAGCCCCGCTCGCCGGGGCTTTTGTTTTGAGACGCAGAAAGTCAGTAACGTAGAAAGCACAGAAATCACACAGAAGACACAGAAAAAACAGCCCAATTTTTTGCATTTCTTTTCTGTGAATTCTGTGAAATTTCTGTGTTTTCTGCGTTACAGGTATTTTGTCTTTTAACATCAGTTGATTACTATTTCCAAACCATGAAGTTCGTTGACGAAGCCTTTATTGACATTGCCGCTGGCGATGGTGGCAACGGCTGTGTGTCGTTTCGTCACGAAAAATACAAAGAATTTGGTGGCCCCAATGGTGGCGATGGTGGGCGCGGCGGCAATGTGTATGCCGTGGCCGATGACAACTTGAATACCTTGGTCGATTACCGCTTCTCGCGCCGCTATGACGCCAAGCGCGGCGAAAACGGCATGGGCTCGGATATGTTTGGCGCAGCCGGCGGCGATATTGTGCTCAAAATGCCCTTGGGCACGATCATCTCGGATGCCGAAACCGGCGATGTGATCATGGAGCTTTTGGAAATTGGCGAGCAGCGCCTGCTGGCCAAGGGCGGCGATGGCGGCTATGGCAACATGCGCTTCAAAAGTTCGATCAACCGCGCGCCAAGGCAGAAAACGCCGGGCGGCATCGGTGATCGCAAAGAACTCAAGCTTGAATTGAAAGTCTTGGCCGATGTGGGCTTGCTGGGCATGCCCAATGCGGGCAAATCCACCTTAATTGCATCGATTTCGAACGCGCGGCCCAAGATTGCGGATTACCCGTTCACCACACTGCACCCCACTCTGGGCGTGGTGCGCGTGGGCCCGGAGCAGAGCTTTGTGGTGGCTGATTTGCCCGGTTTGATTGAAGGCGCCAGCGAAGGCGCAGGCCTCGGCCACCAATTCTTAAAGCATTTGCAGCGCACGCGGCTTTTACTGCATGTGGTGGATATGGCACCGTTTGACGATGCAGTTGACCCGGTGGCGCAGGCCAAGGCGATTGTGGGCGAGCTGAAAAAATACGACGATGAGCTGTATACCAAGCCACGCTGGCTCGTGCTGAATAAGCTCGACATGGTGCCGCCCGATGAGCGCGAGGCCGTGGTGAAAGATTTTGTCAAACGCTACCGCACCGCACTCAAAATCAAAGCCAAAGATGCGCTGCCAGTCTTTGAAATTTCAGCTCTGGCGCGCCAAGGTTTGGAAGTGCTGTGCAAAGATATCTACACCCATGTGCGCAAGGTGCATGATGCCTCCAAGCCGGCGGTGGAGATCGATCCGCGCTTTGATCGCAGCGCAGAGATGCCTGAATAACATATTACTTTATACTATAAATTTGATAGCACTCAACGCATATTCTATTCCGGCTACCTGCTTAAAAAGCTTCACTATTTGCTCAAAAAAGCCATGAATAGCTTTAACTTCACCACCGCCCGGCGCATCGTCGTCAAAGTCGGCTCCAGCCTCGTCACCAATGAGGGCCGGGGGCTGGATGAAGCGGCGATTGGTCAGTGGTGCGAGCAGCTTGCAGCACTTGTGAAAGACGGCCGCGAAGTGGTGATGGTCTCCAGCGGTGCGATTGCCGAAGGCATGAAGCGCCTAGGCTGGGCAACGCGCCCCAAAGCGATTGACGAGCTGCAAGCGGCTGCTGCCGTGGGGCAGATGGGCTTGGTGCAAATGTATGAAAGCAAGCTGCGCGAGCAAGGGCTTCGCAGTGCGCAGGTGCTGCTCACGCATGCTGATTTGGCCGATCGTGAGCGTTATTTGAATGCACGCTCCACTCTGCTCACGCTGCTCAAGCACCAAGTGATCCCCGTGATCAACGAAAACGATACCGTGGTGACCGATGAAATCAAGTTTGGCGAGAACGATACGCTGGGCGCGCTCGTGGCCAATTTGGTGGAAGCCGATGCCTATGTGATCCTCACCGATCAAAAAGGCCTATTCACCGCCGATCCGCGCAAAGATCCTTCTGCCCAGTTTGTCCACACCGCGCAAGCGGGCGACCCTGCTTTGGAGAAGATGGCCGGTGGCGCA
>JAYVJQ010000227.1:0-12251 GCA_043769055.1 Allobrachymonas sp. | reverse complement strand
AGCAGCCATCTGGTAGCCGCCACCATCCCCAATTGCAAAGCCTACGACCCCGCCTTTGCAGGCGAGCTAGCCGTCATCATCGACCATGGCGCGCGCGAGATGATGGTGGAGCAACGCGATGTTTTTTACTACGTCACTCTGATGAACGAGAACTATGCACAGCCGGATTTGCCTGCGGAGGCGCATGAAGGCGTGCTGCGTGGATGCTATTTATTCGATAGCAAACTAGTGAATACTGGTGTCGGAAATATGCTCAAAAAAGTTGATGAATCTAATGCAATCACGCTGTTGGGCTCTGGCGCCATCCTCACCGAAGTCTTGAAAGCCGCAGACCTCCTGCGCGCGCAAGGCGTGCAGGTCAGCGTGGTCAGCGTCACCAGTTGGAGCGAGCTCGCCCGCGATGGCATTACCTGCGAGACATCGAGCAAAACGCCGTGGCTCCAGCAAGTGCTCGCACGCACCCAAGGCCCCATCATCGCCGCCACCGACTACGTGCGCGCCGTGCCCGAGCAAGTTCGCGCCTATGTGCCAGCAGGCCGCAGCTTCAAAACCCTAGGCACCGATGGCTTTGGCCGCAGTGACACCCGCGCCGCGCTGCGCGAATTTTTCCAAGTCGATGCGCAAAGCATTTTGCGGGCAGCGAACAAGGCGCATCTGGTGCAGTGATCTAGCCATAAGGAGGGATGAAACTCTCCTCTCACTTCTGGGCCGATTTATCCACCCATCAATTCGCCCAACAACCCTTATTTGCGCCCAGCTTTTCAAGTCTTTGAAAACACCTGCTTGTGCCGACACGTAGCACGATCACACTCGCATCCCGCGCATGAGCACCGCACAACACCGTGCGATCCAGTGCCTGCGGAGATCTCCCACAATGCGGCCCTGCGAGCATTGAAAATAATAATCTTGGCAGTAATTTCTTCTGTCGTGTTAATGTTGCGGCAAACGACACAAAACGCTTTGATTTCTCGTTTGTATGGCAAGTACGATGAGCTTCTTGACGCGATTTGTGTTGCGCACTAAACGAATCCTCTTAACTTTGTGAATATGAAACTTTCTCAACTCCTGAATAGCATCTGCCTCATCGTATGGGGTGCGTTGATGCATGCTCCAGCATTGTCTCAATCTGATCAGTCATGCGCTGACTTGCCTCGTATTGAGGCTGTTACAGCAAAAGGCTGGTGCGTGGGAGTAGTTGCTGATTCAAAAGATGGATTGCGCATGCCCCGTCATGTGGTCTGGTTGGGTCAACGCAATCAGAACAACAGTTACTTGATTGATCTGCTCGTTGTCGACATGGGAAGCTGGGAGGCAGGCAAAGGGAGATTACTCCATCTGACTTGGTCGGCAGCAACAAAAAAATCTTCCATCAAAGAAATTTTTTCTGGCTTGGATCGTCCACATGGTTTGGAAAAAGGGCCGGACGGCGCTTTTTATCTAGGTGAGGCATCAAAAATTTCGCGTTTCACTTGGAAAGATAATCAAGCTTCAGTATTAGAAACAGTGTTGTCAAATTTACCTATCGAAGGTCGCCATCCGTTAAAAGCCTTGGTATTTGGAGCTGACGGCCATCTGTATTTCAACGTGGGAGCAGCAACTGATCGATGCCAAGGAGCTGGCAGCAAGCTGTTGCCACTCAAGAAAGGGCTACCACACTGCACAGAAATGGAAGGGGCGCAACCGCAGGCTGCGGTCTATGTGGCAAAGATGCAATGGCCGCAAGCAAAGCTGATACGCGTTGAGCCTTATGCCACCGGTTTGCGCAACTCCATGGGTTTAGCCGCGCATCCCAGCGGTACTCTTTTGCAAGCTGAAAATAACATCGATTTCCCAGACGAGAAGTTTCCGCCTGAAGAAATCAACGTTTTACTTGCAGGCAAGCATTATGGTTGGCCTTCATGCGTAGGAAATCGCCTTCCGATCCCCGGTGCGATTACGGCAGATTGCAAACTTACTCAAGCACCTGCTCTGTTGATGCCTGCTCACGCTGCACCCTTGCATTTGGCCTATACACAGAAAAGCTTTGCAGCAGAAAAAGCCAAAGAAGGAAATCGATCTACTGGCTTGCTGGTTAGCTGGCATGGCTATCGCTCAGCCGGGCAAAAAATAGTGCGCTATGACACCAATGATCGCGGGATACCCCAGGGGCCTGCCCAAGAGCTGATCTCACAATGGAAAGTCCCAGCTAAACAAAACACAACGCACGCAGGTGGTGCGCCGGTTGCGTGGGCTCAAGATCAGCAAGGTCATCTCTGGATTGCAGATGATCGCAATAAAATGCTTGTATGGTTTGGACGGCAGAATTCGCAGCCATAGCGCGTCATCGCAGCAGCATCATTTCTCTTGCATCAACAAGCAACCATGAAACATTCCTTCCCCCTCCCCTCTCACTTCTGGGCCGATTTATCCACCCGCCAATTCGCCCAACTCGCCGCCAGCGGCGCGGATGATGTGGTGGCTGTGCTGCCAGTAGCAGCCATCGAGCAGCATGGGCCGCATTTGGCGGTGTCGGTGGATACCACGCTGGTCAATGGCGTGATTGCCGCTGCGCTGCCGCACTTGGGCAAGACGCGCGCCCTCTTCCTGCCAACGCAGCAAATCGGCAAAAGCAATGAGCATTTGCGCTTTCTAGGCACGCTCACTTTGAAGGCAGAGACTTTGATTGCGCTGTGGACGGAGATTGGCGAATGCGTGCATCGCGCGGGTATTAAAAAGCTCGTGCTCTTCAATTCTCATGGCGGGCAAATCAGCGTGATGGATATTGTGGCGCGCGATCTGCGCTGCAAGTTTGACATGTTGGTCTTCAGCACGAATTGGTTCACCCTGCCGCTAGGCGATGAAGTCAACGCCCTCTTCCCGCCCGAGGAGCACCGCTTTGGCATTCATGCGGGCGATATGGAAACTTCGATGATGCTCGCACTCACGCCGCAAACTGTGGATATGAAGCAGGCCAGAGATTTCAAAAGCTCATCGCAAGAGCGCGCTGCCAAGTATCCGATTTTGGGCAATGGCGTGAGCGCAAAAATGGGCTGGCAAACGCAGGATTACAACGCTATGGGAGCTTGCGGCAATGCAGCAATCGCCACGCCGGAAAAAGGCCAAGCTGTGATTGATGCTGCGGCCAAACAACTGGCGCAACTTTTGCATGAGATCAGCAGCTTGCCTATGAGCACTTTGCGAGCCACACCAGAAATTCCTCTTTGAAAACATGAGCACTTTGCTTGAATTAAAAAGCGTACACAAGCGCTACGACAACGGCACACTGGCTCTGCAAGATGTGAATCTTGCGATTGGCAAGCGTGAATTCGTGAGCCTGCTGGGGCCTTCGGGCTGCGGCAAGAGCACGGCGCTGAAGATGATGGCGAGTTTGCTACCGCTGACCTCTGGTTCGATTGAATGGACTGGTCAAACCGAACAATCTGCGCAAGACCACGCCAAAGACATCTCCTTCGTCTTCCAAGAGCCCACGCTCATGCCTTGGGCTGTGGTATTTGACAACGTGTGGCTGCCTTTGCGATTGAAGGGCCTGAGCAAAGAAGCCGCTCGCCCGCAGGTGGAAGAAGCGCTGGCCAAAGTGGGCCTCACGCAATTCGCGCATGTGTACCCGCGCGAGCTATCGGGTGGAATGAAAATGCGCGTTTCGATTGCGCGGGCGATGGTCACCGAGCCGCGCCTCTTGCTGATGGATGAGCCCTTTGCCGCACTCGATGAGATGACGCGCTTCAAGCTGAATAACGATACGCTGGCGCTCTGGCAAGCCAAGCAATTCACCACCGTGTTCGTGACGCACAGCGTGTATGAAAGCGTGTACCTTTCTAACCGCATCATCATCATGGCTGCGCGACCTGGGCGGGTGATTGCAGATATTGCAATTGATGAGCCGTATCCACGCAGCGATGCGTTCCGCAGCACCGAGCGCTATGCCCAGCTGTGTGTAAAAGTTTCGCAGGAGCTACAAAAGGCAGGAGAGCATCATGTCTGAAGATACTATGAAAACAATAGCACCTCGCGCAGATTCGATCCCGGCTACTGGCCAATTTGGCTTAAAAATACTGCCCTTTCTGGTGTTTGCAGCCGCCCTGATCGGCTGGGAAGCGCTGGTGCGCATCAACAATATTCCGCACTACATTCTGCCTGCGCCCACGCTCGTGTTGGTTACGCTCTGGGAGAACCTCGGCTCGCTCATGGAAAGCTGGTGGTTCACGATGAAGGTCACGTTTGGTGCGCTGTTTTTGGCAGTGGCAGGCGGCGTGATTTTGGCCACTTTGTTTGCACTTAATAAATGGGTGGAAGCCAGCCTCTTTCCATTCGCCATCGTGCTGCAAGTCACGCCGATTGTGGCGATTGCACCTTTAATCTTGATTTTTATCGACAGCACCATGGCGGCTCTTTTGCTATGCGCATGGATCGTGGCTTTCTTTCCAATTCTGTCGAACACGGTGATTGGCCTGCGCAGTGCGGATCACAACCTGCGCGATTTGTTCAGCTTGTACCGTGCCTCGCCGTGGCAAACCCTGCGGCATTTGCTGATTCCCTCGGCTATGCCTTACTTCATTGCGGGCCTCAAAATCGCAGGTGGCTTGAGCTTGATTGGCGCGGTGGTCGCTGAGTTCACGGCAGGCGCGGCGGGCAAGCAAACAGGGCTGGCTTCACGCATTTTGGAGGCCAGCTTTCGCACGGAGATTCCAAAAATGTTTGCCGCACTCGTACTCGTCTCGCTCACGGGTGTGATGATTTTTGTGCTGTTCAACTGGGTCTCAAAACTCGTGCTCGGTAAGTGGCATGAAAGCGAAGTGAAGGCGAGCCGCTGATGAAAAGCCATGTGCAGGTCTTCATCCCGCGCAGTGTGCGTGGGTTCAGCTCCGAAGCTACATTTTTTGATATTTTCATAGAAAATGGGCAGGTAGCCGGGATCGAATCTGTGCGGAGTGCTATCAATTCAGTAGTAGATGGTAAGCAGATGCTGCTCCCAGCATTCGTCGATCTGCATGTGCACATCGACAAAACCTTCGTCGTCGATGAAGTGGGCGCGGCTGAGGGCGATTTGTTTGCAGCGATCAATCGCATGGCGGAGCACCGCGATGGCTGGAGTGCCGAGCAGATCGAATCGCGCATGCAGCGCGCCATAGCCGAAGCCTATGCGAATGGCACGCGAGCGATGCGCACGCATCTTGATTGGATGGGCAAAGATGCGCCCAAATCGCTCGCCGTGTTTGAAAAGCTGCGCGATGCGTGGCGCGGCAAGCTCACCTTGCAGTGCGTGAGCCTCACGCCGCTTGATTTTTTTGATGATGCATTTGATGGTGAAGACTTGGCGCTAGAGGTGGCCACCGCCAATCTCACCTGCGACCAAACCAGAGGCGAAGCGGCTTTGCTCGGCGCATTCGTCTACCGCAACGAACGAATTTACGACAAGCTCCAGCGCGTGTTTGACCTGGCCATCAAAAATCAACTCAACTTAGATTTTCATGTGGACGAAGGCTTGGATGCTGATGCACGAGGCTTGCGTGCCATTGCCGAGCTCACCATCAAAAACAACTGGCAAGGCCGCGTCACCTGCGGGCATGCCTGCTCGCTGGCCATGCAAAGCGATGAAGATGCGCTCGCCACTCTCAAACTCTGCGCGCAAGCAGGCATCCACTTGGTCAGCCTGCCCAGCACCAATCTCTATCTGCAAGGCGCATGGGATCGCACGCCCGTAGAGCGCGGCCTCACGCGCGTACGTGAAGCGCATGAAGCGGGCGTGAGCGTGAGCTTGGCCACAGACAACGTGGTCGATGGTTTTTATCCTTACGGTAGCTATAACTTGCTAGAAGCATGGAAGCTCGGCGTGCAAATGGGGCATCTCACCCAACCCCTCGATTGGCTCGCCAGCATCACCACAGCACCCTCCGCCGCCATGAACCTCCCTTGGGATGGCCGCATCCGCGTGGGCTGCAAAGCGGCTGATTTGCTGCTGGTGCAGGCGGGTGATGCACGGGATTTGATGAATTCTCCTCTAATTACTCGCCTTGAATGAAATTCAAAACTCAGGAACGCAGAAAACACAGAACTCAAAACTCAAAAATTCAGGAACACAGAAAGCACAAAAATTGCACAGAATTCACAGAAGAATTCAATGAAATCTTCTTGGTATTTTTCTGTGTTTTCTGTGTAATTTCTGTGCTTTCTGCGTTCCTGTCTTGTTGTATTCCTGTCTTCACATCCCCAAATCAGCCCATGAAAAACTTCCAAGCTTTCATTCAAGACATCCAAGGCATCCCCCACACACGCGATGCGCACACGCTGGCTGTGAAATCCAAGGATTACTATTGGTACAGCCCCATTCTCAAAGCCGAGCTCGATGACAAGATGGGCGACATCATGGTCAGCCCGCGCACAGAAGCAGAAGTTATTCAAGTGGCCGCCGCCTGCGCCAAGCATCGCCTCAAGATCACCATTCGCGGTGGCGGTACGGGTAATTATGGGCAGTGCGTGCCACTCGAAGGCGGCGTGATTTTGGATGTTACTCAGCTCAACCGCATCGTCAAAATCGAGCCCGGTAGCGTGGTGTGCGAAGCGGGCATGCTGATCGCTGATTTAGAGCGAGCCGTGCGCGCCGATCCTTGCGTCGCAGGCGGGCAAGAAATTCTGATGTACCCCAGCACGCGCGACATCGCCACCATTGGCGGCTTCATTGCGGGCGGCTACGCGGGCGCGGGCAGCGTGCGCAATGGCATTTTGAAAGACGCTGGCAACGTCACGATGATTCGCGTCGTCACCCTCGAAGAAAAGCCACGCATCATTGAACTCAAAGATGCCGATATTCAAAAAGTCCATCACGCTTATGGCACGAACGGCATCATCACCCAACTGCGCCTCACGCTCAAGCCCGCAGTCGATTGGGTGCACCATATCGCCCTGTTTGACAGCTACTCAGATGCCCTGCGATTCGGCGTTGAGGCCACAGAAAAAATCACCGTTCGCACTGAGCCTGTCGAAGTGCCCGCACCAAACTCACCCAGCTTAGATCCAAGTGCCGTCGATGCCTTCCTCATCACCGCAGTGGAGCGCCGCATTGCACCGTATTACGAATCTGAATTCGGCACGCGCTTTCCCGCGAGCAAAGACGCAGTGTTCTCCATGGTCAACCCGCAGAGCCTCGCTGTGTGGCGCGATCTGATGAAAAAACACGGTGGCCATGAATCGATGGCCTTCACCGAAAGCGAATTGAAGAAGGAGAAACTCTCCACCGCCTTCGAATGCGCCTACAACCACACCACCTTAATCGCCCTCAAGCAAGACAAGAGCTGGACGAACCTCCAAACCGTTGCGCCCTGGACACCCGGCACAGGCATCGACATTGCCTTGGTCGAAAAACAAATGCAGCGCTGGGGCGATGAAGTACTCATGCACCACGAGTTTGGCCGTCAATTCGGCGGATGCGTGGCATTCGGCCTTCCGCTCGTGAGCTTCTTCGACAAAGATCGCCTCTACGAGATCATCAAAGAATTCGAACAAGACGGCTGCATGGTCTTCGACAACCACGTCTACACCATCGAAGACGGTGGCATGAAAGAGATCGACACCAACCAAATCGATTTCAAAAAAATCGCGGACCCGCATGGCCTGATGAACCCCGGCAAAACGCGGGGATGGCTGGCCAGCTACGCCAAAGCCTGATCAGGCTCAACCAATCAAATGCAGCTTGCCAGCGCTGTCTTGTCGCCGCGTGGGGATCACGGTGCGATCTAAGTCGCCACGGATCGTTTCAAACAAATCACGGGCGAAAACGGCATTGCCAATATGCCACGCGTGGTCAAACGAGCCGATTTCTTCGGCTTGATCGCGTGATTTGATAGCCACATCTTTTGACAGCGCTTCAAAATAATCAGAGCAATCAATGTTGACGGTTTTGCGGGGTGCGTCTTGCGGCAGCCCAACGCGGCCTACGCGCGGGGCTGTGCCTAAGCGTTTGGCGTTGGAGAGCTTGAGCGCTGAATCAAACAGGCTGGAATAGTTGGTTAAGCGCGTGCAGTGGCGATACAGCGATTCCGTGGATGAATTGCCCTCGCTCATGGAAGACGATGAAACATCGGCGCCAATGAAGGCGATTTGGCTGATGGTCCAAGCGCTGTTGGGCAGGCGGGTATCGTCGGCATCATCAAATGCTTCGCGGATCACATAAGCACCCGTGGAGTGGCCAAGCAAATGAATGTTGATGGCGCAATCGGGCGTTTGCTCGGCAGACAAGCAGGCAATACCATCTGTGACGAGCTGCATCGCGGTGAGCTTGGCATCATGGCGGTCTTCCAAGTAGTTGATTGCCATGGCCTCGCTGGGCCAGTCGAATGACACCACGCTGCCTTTGTAGCCTACAGCTACCAAATCCTGAGCGAGTCGGTCGTGGCGCTGCATGACGATTTTTTGATCGTTGTTGTAGCCGTGAACAAAGATGAGGATATCGCCACGATCACGCGTGGCCACCCGCGAATCTTTGCCCCATGCGCAAGCTTTTCTCAAGCGCTTAACCCATACATCGCGGCGCGGCACTTCATGCGCCGGGCTGGGCTGCTCGCCTTCGGGAACTTGCAGATAGCGCGTCGCGCCGGGCTCTGCGATGAATTCATTGCCCTTGATCTCTCGCGTGCAAATGACGAATCGATCCATGTTGGCTCCTTGAAATTTTTTTGTGCAGGTAAATCTTGCCCAATGTTTACGCCGTCATCTTCTTGACCAAATCCTGCGTCGCCGCAATAAACGTATCAATCTGCGCGCGGTTGTTCCACACGCAGGCGTTCACACGCTGGGGATGCGCCATGGGGGCGGGGGCGAGGCTGGCGGGGTCGCGGTTGGGGATGCTGCCGGCTGGGAAGGCGGCGGCTTCTGGGTCGGGGCGACGGGTGAGGCCATTGCTGCCAACGCCTAGGCCGCTGATGCGAAAGCCATAGTCTTTCAACATATTCGCGCGGAAATCGACATTGAGCTTTTCGTTCAGGCGCTGCTCGGGCGTGGGGAAGGGGTTGAAGGCGATGATCCCGGATTTGAGCGCGGGGTCTTGCGTGGGGCGCAGGATGCTGGCATCACCAAAATTCGCGGCGATTTGTTTGACGAAATAATCGCCCAAGCGCATATGCCACGTTTCAATGCGTTGGCGGCCAATTTTGTCCCAGAGCATGCAGGCATCCGTGAGCGCACGCCAGTCGGCACTTTCGGGGAAGCCATAAAACGTGAGGGCTTGGCCAATGTCCCACTCTCCGCGTGAGCCGTCAAACGGAATATCGCGCGATTGCGTGCGGATCAAATGAAAGCGCGGCAGATCGGTGGGGTTGCTGGGCAGTTTTTTGTTGCGCACATAGAGCACGCCCGTGCCGCCGGGGCCGTTTTGCCATTTGTGGCCACAGAGCGCAAAGAAATCGATGCCGGTTTCATCGAGCTTGGGATCGATCATGCCGTTGTAATGCGCGCCATCCACCACAGTGATCGCGCCGGCTTTTTGCGCGACTTCGGCAATCTTGCGCTCAGGCAGGCGCATGCCATTGGGCCAGAGTGGGCTGCTGAAGAAAATCACTTTCGTTTTACCGGGCACAACGCGCCGCGCCAGCGCTGCCACTACTTCATCGGCTGTGACATTCTTGCCCATGGGAATGCCCCATTGCTTGATGATCACGCCATAGCGCGCGGCAATGCGCAGCGCCAGCGTGATGCCGGTGGGGTGCTCCAGCGGCGAGATGAGGATTTCATCGCCCGCCTTCCATTCAATGCCGTTCATGGCCAGCGTGAGCGCATCGGTGGTGTTGCGCGTGATCGCAATTTGATCGGGCGTGGTGCCGTAGCATTTGGCAATCGATGCGCGCATCTGCGCTACAGGCTGCACATACACCGGGAAGGGATCACGCGCGCCTTGATCAAGGCCTTCTTTGTAGCGCTGCATCACGCTCTTGGGCACGGAGCCTTTTTGCGCTGCCATGAAATACACGACGGCGGGATCGAGCGTGAACTCATCTTTGGCCAATTGCATGAAGAAAGGCTCTTCTTGCGCGAAATAGGCGGCTTCGTTGGTCGGCAGCGTCAACGGTTTCGGCGCAGCAGCGCCGCTTTTGCCCGTTGCTGTAGCTTGCGCAAACGCCTCATTCGCAGCCAGCGCCGCAGCGCCTAGACCAAGCAGGCCGCGGCGTGAAAGCTGTGGGGCGGTGGCAGAAGAATCGATCATGGTGCGCTCCTCGTAGTTAGTCTTGATGCAATGCGAGTTTCATGCCAAAGCTTGGTTTTGGCAAGCGCGGTATGCTGTGCATTAATTTGCTGGAGTGCACCCCATGAAATCAATCGCCATTTCTCGCCGAATTTTTATGCAAAATAGGCTTCTACCCGGCATATTATCTGCGTCGAGTGCTCATGTATTGATAGCATCTGGCGCTCTCGGCGCTGCATCTTCAGCAAGCTTTGCCCAAGCCGACTATCCAGCCAAGCCTGTGAAAATTGTGGTTGGCTTTCCCGCTGGCGGGGGTACAGATGTGTTTGCGCGCGCGCTTGCGCAGGGCCTGCAAGCGCAGCTAGCAGGTAGTTCTGGCGGCAGCTTCGTGGTGGAAAACAAACCGGGCGCGGGCGGCGTGCTGGCCAGCTCCAGCATGCTGCAAACGCCCTCTGATGGCTACACCCTGCTCTTGGGCAGCACCTCCACCCAAGTGATTGCGCCATTGTTGCAAAGCAAGCGACCTTATGCGAGCGCAGATTTCACGCCAATTGCGCATGTGGCCAGCGTGGGCATCGTGCTCGTGGCGCATCCGAGTGCGCCGTTTAACAATGTGGCCGAGCTCGTGCGCTATGCCAAGCAGCGCCCCGGCCAGCTCAACTATGCCTCGGGCGGCAATGGCGTGACCAATCACCTCGCGATGGAGCTGCTCAAAAGCCGCACAGGCACATTCATCACCCACATCCCGTATCGCGGCTCAGCGCCTGCGCTGCAAGATGTAATGGCCGGCCAAGTGCCCCTGATGTTCGACTCTGTTGCCGCGAGTGGCCCGCAAATACGCGCAGGCAAGGTCAAGGCGCTGGGCATAGCCGGCATGCTGCGCATCGATGCATTGCCCGGCGTGCCGACGATTTCAGAAACTGGCGCAAGCGTAGGCTTGAGCAACTTTGACACACCGGGTTGGGTAGCTCTCTACGCGCCCAAAGGCTTGCCCGCAGCCATCGTGACCCGGCTACAAGATGCAACAGCCAAGGTGCTCGCCCAGCCAGATGTGATCCAACGCTTCGCCGCAGCCGGCGCGCAGGCTCAGTTTATGGGTGCAGAAGCTTTAACGCGCTACGAAGAAGCCGAGACGCGCAAGTGGCAAACAGCGGTGAGCTACAGCGGGGCGAAGATTGATTAATGCATGCGCGGCACAGTGACCCAATGCCCATCGGCTTGTAGCACGCGGATTTTTTGATCGAAGACTTGTTCTAGTGCGCGGTGCGTCGCCTCTGAATTGCTCGCGCCTTGGTGCATCACCTTCCCCTCTCGCAGGATGAGCAGCTCATCGCTGAGCAGTGCCATGGGCAGCTCGTGCAAGACGCTGATCACCGTGATGCCGCTACTCACCAAGGATCGAATCAGTTGCACGCAATCGAGTTGATGCGGCGGATCGAGATTGGCCAGCGGCTCATCAAGCAAGAGCAGCTTGGCTTGCGTGGCGAGCGCTCGTGCGAGGCGCACGCGCTGCTGCTGGCCGGCGGATAGCGTGCCGAGCAAGGTATCGGCCAGATGCTCAATGTGTGTAGCCTGCCTGGCTTGCTCGCAGGCTTGGGTATCTAGCGCTGTGACCGACTCGAGCAAACCCAGATGTGGCAAGCGCCCGAGCATCACCACATCGCGCACTTTCAAATGCAAGCCACCCGTTTCATCTTGCGCCAGCCATGCGAGCTGCTGCGCGCGTTGCTGCGCGCTCCAGCTTTGCATCGGCTGGCCGAATAAATCAATCGTGCCTACGCTGGGCAGCAAGCCAGCGAGTGCTTTGAGCAAGGTGGATTTTCCTACGCCATTGGGGCCAACGATGCAGCTCCACGCGCCCGCTTTGAAATCAGCAGAGATGCCGTGCAGCACGGCACGGCCACCGAGCTCAACGCGCAGTTGATGTGCTTGCAAGGCTGTGGAAGTTGCACTCATCTTGAAGCCTTGTTTTTAAAGCTTTTTAGGCAAGTAGCCAGGATGAAATAAGCACAGAGTGCTATTGATTTCATAGTGACTCCTGATGCGCTAAAGACTCCTGCGCGCTACGCCTACGCATCAG
>JAYVJQ010000226.1:0-3088 GCA_043769055.1 Allobrachymonas sp. | reverse complement strand
AGAATCAGGCCTCAACGCACAACACATCAACGGCTACCGCCACACCGAGCCCTCCCACCAAGCCGCCGCAGTAGCCGTAGCCCAAGGCGCAGCCGATTGCGCCCTGGGCATCCAAGCCGCCGCCGCAGCGCAAGGCGCCAGCTTCGTGCCCCTCGCGCATGAGCGCTACGCCCTCGTTGTCCACCGCGAAACCCTAGCCAACCCCGCCACCCAAGCCCTGTGCAAACTCCTGCGCAGCGCTGCATGGCTGCGCGAGCTAGAAAATTTGGCAGGCTACAGCCCGCTCGACAGCGGCAAAGTCCTGCGAATGACGCAAGTGCTGCCTTGGTGGGATTTTTAAAGAAAAAATGGCCAGTAGCCTTGAAGAAATATGCGTGGAGTGCTATTGACTTTGTAGTAACTTTGCTTTCTGCATAGCGCGTCTGCACGCAACCGCTTCGCCTACACACACGCTGCCTGCTACGCGAAGTGCCCGAAAAAGCCGAGGGCTTTCCTTCAGGCGCTCTGTGCCGCTCGCTCCGAGCTGCGATCTTTTGTAGCGTTCTGTAGTTCGCTGGCCGCGCTCAACCAAGAAAGCCTTCGTTTTTTCAGACCCATCACGCAGCGGATCAATTTTTTGGTGCGTCGCTTGGCTCTGAATTTAATAGCACTTAGCGCATATTCTGTGACGGCTAGAGGCCTATTTCTCTCTATATTTTGATGCTATGCCGATTCATTCTGCGCATCCAATTCACATTCGCGAGGATGTCAAGGCTTCACGTTTGAGATGAGAGGCGTTGACCCGATTTTGCTAGGGCACGTCCTGTCGATTGAAGTGCTAGGCTGCTGGCGCTTTACTATCTCTAGCATCGAAGTCTTTGAGCAGTTTTTCTACATCGTATTGAAATCCAAGGCGAATGGCGTCTCTTGTCTTTTCTAGATTTCCGATGAACTCAGAGACGTAGACCTTTGTCTTCCCGAAGGTAAATGAAGTTGTAGAAGACACCTTCTCTCGTGCATTGACTGGACTTGCGATTACTGCGAGCAGCAGCGACCCGATCAACGCGATTGGGAACTGCATTCGACCGCCAAGCATCCCGATGTAGGACTCAGAGACGAATTCGACCTTCTTTGGCATTTCGCCTTCATGCAGTAAGGCACAGCGCATGATGCTGCAAACAAGATCTTCAAACTTAGTGCTCTGGCTGGGATGCTCAGGGCCGGTGAACTTGAATGACAGATCTTTAGTATGAGACGGTGTGCCATTAGTCAATAACCAGAGGACGAACTGCAGGTTATCTCTTACAAAGTTCTTGCATCGGTCGGCAGTCTTCTTTCCTGGGTGCAGCCGCTTCGCGGTTCCATCAATAGCGATCGAGAGCTGTATGAATGCATTCTCGGCATCGCCGATTGAAAGCTTATTCACACATTCGTCGATCCTAGCTCCTATGGTCATTTCAGAAGTCCAACTCAATATAGGGAGACAGATTTCTGTCCACGCATCACAGTTTTTGCCTTCTGAATATCTGAGGCAGCAACGGCCGCCAAGCCGCTTGCAATATGTCGAGAGAATTTAAAGCGAAAATGGCATGTAGCCGACATAAATACTGCTCGAAGTGCTATTAAATTAATACCAACGCTCATCGCCTTCACGCGGGCTCTGGCCACCGCTTCTGGCTATGATGCGATCAAACGCAGCCAGATCAGCGCTCGCGATGCGGCTGCGAAAGAAATCCTCTGCCTCTAAAGTAGCCAGCTTTTCCGCAGCTGCCATCGCCACAAACTGGTTCACACGCGTGCCATCGCGCTTGCTCACGCGCTCAATGCCAGCCTTGAGTGAGCGTGGCAGGCGCAGGGGATAGGTTGCAACATCACTCATGACAAACTCCTTAAAAAATCACAGGGTCTAGAAATCTTCAATCTGAATGCAGCGCTTGCTGATGCGAAATGACGAATATGCGTAAGCGAGCACGGATTGCATGCTTGCAGCGATCACGGCTCTAAAGGCAATGTGTTTTTGAAAACATCCGCTTCAACTGAGGACCTTTTCGCATCAACCTCTCTAAGCAAACGATCATCTCGCCTCGCTTGCCAACGCCGCTTTGCTACAAACGCAGGCGCAAATAGTCGGCGATACATGGATCGCGTACCCATAAATAGCACGAAAGGGAGCACAAGCGGTGCGGCGTCTTGCGCTGATGCGTAGCTGATGATGAATTGAATATCTTCGTCTAAAGCGAGTTTGGCGGTTGCAATGTGCCATAAGCCGAGTACCGCAGAAATGGCAGCAATAATCTGCCCCCATGCGGGCAACGCTGTGATATTCATGTCATCAAACAGCACTGGACCAAGCAGAAAACCCGGAACAACAAACGTAAAAATACAACCTAACATTAGGCCTGCTACTCTACATTCAGTAATTCGGTTCAAGCGCGCAACTCCACAATCCCCAAACCATCCACATCCAGCGCTTGAATGATCTGTTCGCGATAGTCAAGCAAGAGTTTCAGCGTAACGGCTTTGCTGGGATTGTCGGTTTTGAGCCAAATGATAAATGGAGGATGACCGTGAACCATGGCGATTTCTTGGAAATCTGCGTCGCGGGTGACGATCACATAGGTTTGTTCTTTGGCAAAGCGCCAAAGCTCCATATCGCTGGATTGCTCTAGCGAAAGTAATGAGACTTGGCTGCTGCCGGGATAGTCGTGTACGAGGAATGGCACCAGTCGGCGTGACAGGTTTTCATCGAGCAAGAGCTTCATTGCGCTTGCAGAGTGAGCGTGGCGTGTTCTCTGCTGGCGGCGTAGGCCAGCACGGCTTGAATATCTGAAGTCGTCAGCTCAGGAAAATCGTCCAAAATTTCCTGCTGAGACATGCCAGAGGCCAGCATGGAGAGCACGTCATACACCGAGATGCGCAGCCCGCGAATGCAGGGACGGCCACCGCGTTTGCTGGAGTCAAGTGTGATGATGCTCATGAGGCAATGCTACCACTTTGCACTTGCCTAGCCCGCACCCGATCCACACGCCTGCCTTCCAGCGCCATCACTTCAAACCGCCAGCTAGTCACTTCAATCTGCTCACCCTGCGCAGGCAAATGCCCGGCTACG
>JAYVJQ010000225.1:0-5544 GCA_043769055.1 Allobrachymonas sp. | reverse complement strand
CTGGTTGCCAATGCCGAGCAGCAGCAGCCCAATAACCCAGCCATCGCGCACCGCTATGGCTTGGTGCTGCTGCGCGCAAATCGCCCGCATGAAGCCTTTGGCAAATTCAGCAATGCACTGCGCCTCAATCCGCTGGCCGTTGACACGCGCTTAGCGATTGCGCAGGCGTACCTTGCCATGAACGATGGCTGGAGCGCCAGCGCTTGGGTCAGCGATGCCTGCCGCGTTGCGCCCAATCACCCGCCGCTGTGGATTCAGCTGGCGCAACTGCTGGCCAGCCAAAAGCGCGAAGCCGAGCTTGAGCCCGCGCTGCGCTCGGGCGTGGCGGCCAATCCTGAATCCAAACAAATGGTTGAAGCCTTGGCTGAGTATTACCTCAACCGCAAGCGCTATGCCGATGGCGCAAAGATTTACCCCGATTTGCTCATGCTCGACAGCAAAGACCCCAAAACACTGCTGCACTACGGCTTTTGCATGGAGCACACGCACGATCTACCCGGCAGCGTTCAGCGCTACCGCGAAGCGTTGGCCATCAACCCAGATTTTTTAGAAGCGCATGTGGATTTGGCCGGCGTGCTCTGGCGCTTGGCCGATTACGAGGGCTCGCTACACCATGCGCAACAAGCCGTACGCATTGATCCGAATCATCCCTATGCGGTGCGCATTTACGGCACAGCTTTGCTGCATTTGAATCGACTCGATGAAGCCGAAGCACAGCTACGCCGCGCGCTCGAATTAAAGCCTGATTTTCCGATTGCCATCATTGATCTGGCGCTGCTGCTCTTGCTCGCTGGCAAGTTTGAAGAAGGCTGGGCGGTGTACGAGCGCCGCTGGAGTGACACCGATCGTATGACGCGCCCCGCCTTCTTCCGCCCCGAGCTGGAATGGAAGGGCCCAGCGCAGCAAAGCGTGGCCGGCAAGCGCGTGGTGATTTATGCCGAGCAAGGCTTGGGCGATGTGATCAATTTTGTGCGCTATGCCAAGGTTTTGCAGCGTGATGGCGCGACGGTGTTTTGCGTGATCCAGCCCGAGCTGATTCCGCTGGTCGAAAGCATGCCCGGCGTGATTTGTTTGAAGCCCAATCTCAATATTGAAGCCGATTACCATGTCGCTCTGCTAGAGCTGCCGCTGCATTACCGCACCAATGAGGCAAACATGCCCAATGAGATGCCTTATTTGCATGCGCCTCTTGAGAAGAGCGCGGCATGGAAAGAAAAACTCAGCAAATGGGATGGCAAGCTCAAAGTCGGTATCGCTTGGGCAGGGCATTACATCCATGCCAATCACCACAACCGCTCGATGGCGCTGTCAGAATTCAAGCCGATTTTGGAGATGGCGGGTGTGCAATGCTTTAGCCTGCAAAAAAGCGATGGCGGCGTTTACTCCGACATCAAACCCAGCACCGAGCAACTGGTGGACTTCACCGCAGAGTGGACAGATTTCACTGACAGCGCTGCCATGATCGACAACCTCGATCTGGTCATCAGCATCGACAGCGCCGTCATCCACCTGGCTGCTGCGCTGAACAAACCCACCTGGGTGCCGCTGCCGCCCAACCCCGATTGGCGCTGGCTGCTCGATCGCCCCGACAGCCCGTGGTATCCCAGTATGCGCTTGTATCGCAGAGGCCACAGCGAGGCGCGCTCAGCTCAGATGGCTAGAGTGATTACCGATATCAAAAAACTTGTCTCGCCACGCGCTTAAGGTATCGCGGGCAGCTAGTTTTAAGGCGCTACACCCGTCAATACGCAACGGGTAGCGGATCGAGTGAGCGCCACAGATACCACACTGCCACGCTGCGGTAGGGGGTCCAATTGGCGGCGACTTCTTTGGCCTCGCTGCGACTCACACTCTCGCCAGAGAAATAGTTTTCGCTGATGCCGCGCAGCATGCCAATGTCGTCCAGCGGGAGCACATCGGCACGCATCAGGTGGAAGATGAGGAACATTTCGGCTGTCCAGCGGCCAACGCCGCGAATGGCAATCAGCTCGGCGATGATGGCCTCGTTGTCCATGCCTTCCCATTGCTTCACGCTCAATGCGCCACTGTCAAAGTGCAGCGCCAAATCAACCAAATATTCGATCTTGCGGGCAGAGAGGCCGCAGGCGCGCATGTCATCGACCTTGAGCTTCAAGACTTTTGCCGGCGTGAGCTTGGGTTTGGCGAGTTTGGAAAAGCGATCCCAAATGGTTTGCGCCGCTTGTACGCTGATTTGCTGGCCCACCACGGATCGCGCCAAAGTGATGAAAGGCTCACCTCGGCTTTGCAAACATGCATCGCCGAATTTCGGAATCAGCTTGCGCATGACCCGATCTTTCTTCATGAGATGCGCGCAAGCCTCTACCCAGTAGGGTGGCGTGGCGATCTCAGACGCTCTCGTTTTCATAGCAAACTATATAGATAATATGCCGGGAAGAAGGCTAAATCTTTAAAAAAAGTGTATCTGTATATCATGCCGCGACCTCCCAAGCTGTACCCTGTGGGCTGTCTTTGAGATGGATGCCTTGCGCGCTCAAGTCTTTGCGGATTTGATCAGCCAGTGCAAAATTTTTCGCGGCTTTGGCTGCTGCACGTTCAGCGATTTTTGCCTGAATTGCTGCGTCATTGAGCTGCGCGCCAGACTGCAAAAAGGCTTGGGGAGAGCTTTGCAAAATGCCTAACGTTCCGCCCAGTGCTTTGAGCAGTGTTGCAAGCTCTTGCGACTTGTTGCGGTTGACTTCAGCTGCTAACTCAAACAGCACGGCGACGGCTTCCGAAGTGGCGAAATCATTGTTCATCGCAGCTTGGAAGCGAGCCGCATATTCATTGGAATAATCGATGCTAGCCGACGCAGGATCTTCGTGGGGTGCTACTAAATCAAGAGCAGTGTAGAGCCGCTTTAGCGATGCACGCGCATCTTCCAAATGCACATCCGAGTAATTTAGCGGGCTGCGGTAATGCGCGCGCACCACGAAGAAGCGGATCGTCTCAGCATCAAAAGTCTTCAGCACATCGCGGATCGTGAAGAAATTGCCCAGCGATTTGGACATTTTTTCGTTGTCCACATTCACAAAGCCGTTGTGCATCCAATAGGTAGCCATAGGCTTGCCAAATGCGCCTTCGTTCTGAGCAATCTCGTTTTCATGGTGGGGGAACTGCAAATCCGCCCCGCCGCCATGAATATCAAAGCTCTCGCCCAGCAGCGAGCAGCTCATGGCCGAGCATTCAATGTGCCAGCCGGGGCGGCCTGCGCCGTAGCTGCTTGGCCATTGCGCCTCGGCAGGCTCATCGGGCTTGGCCGATTTCCAGAGCACTGAATCCAAGGGATCATCTTTGCCATCGAGCACAGCCACACGCTCGCCCGCGTGCAGCTCATCCAGCGATTTGCCGCTCAATTTGCCATAGCCGGGAAATTTGCGCACGGCGTAGTTGACGTCTCCACTCGGGGCGCGGTAGGCCAAGCCAACGGACTCCAGCTTTTCAATGATGGAGAGCATTTGCGGCACAAAATCGGTAGCGCGCGGGTCGTGATCGGGGCGGGCAATGCCTAAAGTGTCGAAATCGCGGTACATCTCGGCAATCATGCGATCCGTCAGCGAGCGAATCGTTTCGCCATTCTTCACCGCGCGCGCGATGATTTTGTCTTCAATGTCGGTGATGTTTTTCACATACGTCACTGCATAGCCGCTCTCGCGCAGCCAGCGCTGGATCACATCAAAGGCAATCGCTGAGCGGGCGTGGCCGATGTGGCACAGGTCATATACCGTGATGCCGCACACATACATGCGCACTTTGCCGGCGTCAAGGGGAACAAAATCCTCCACGCTGCGCGACAGCGTGTTGTAAATCTTCAATGCCATGGTGTGAGTCTTGGGGAGGCCGGGGAGGGCGCAAACGGGTGAGTCTAGCCGCTACAATCACAGCAGTATATCGCCCAAAGTCTGGGTGCGTTCAAGAGAGAGAACATGCGGATATTTTTTCGTTCTGCCCCCAAAGTTTTATCTGGCATGGCTTTGGCCGCAGGCTTGCTGCTCAGCGGCGCTGCCTTTGCGGACTACGCCGAGGTCAACCGCTTGATGCGCGTCGGCCAATTGGCAGAAGCCACGACCAAGGCTGATCAATTCTTGGCCGCCAAACCCAAAGACCCGCAAATGCGCTTCTTAAAAGGCGTGATTTTGACCGAGCAGGGCAAGCCGCAAGATGCGATTACTGCGTTTACCAAACTGATCGAAGATTACCCCGAGTTGCCCGAGCCCTATAACAATTTGGCTGTGTTGCATGCTGGGCAAGGCCAGTTCGACAAAGCCCGTGCAGCTTTGGAAATGGCGATTCGCACCAATCCAAGCTACGCCACTGCGCACGAGAACTTAGGCGATGTGTATGCCAAATTGGCCAGCCAAGCCTATAGTAAAGCCCTGCAACTTGATGGCACCAACACAGGAGTGCAGCCCAAGCTGGGTCTCATTCGTGATTTGTTTTCGCCGGGTGCTAAAGGCCAGCGGCCTGTGGCCAGTGTGGCTGCTGTCACACCTGCTGCCAAGCCGTCCGTCGTTGCCGCCGCGCCAGCAGCCCCAACGCCCCCACCCGCTGCCACTCCCCCAGCAGCAGCCTCCAAGCCTGCCGCTGCTGAGGGCAACCCTGACGAAGTACGCACTGCCGTACAGGCTTGGGCCAGTGCCTGGAGCCGAAAAGACATGAGCGCGTACCTGGGCTCTTATGGCAAAGATTTTGCCGCGCCAGGTGGCCGCAATAGCTGGGAAGCAGAGCGCAAAAAACGTATTTTGGGAAAAAACAAAATCAACGTGCAAATCAGCAACCTGGATGTCAAGGTCACTGGCAACACCGCGCAAGCCAAGTTCAAACAAGATTACGATGCCGATAGCCTCTCGGTCAATAGCCGCAAGACGCTGGATTTGGTGCGCGAAGGCAATCGCTGGCTGATCGTGCGCGAATCCACGGGCTGATCAGGAACTTCGCCGTTTCGTTTTCATCTGCAGTGAGTCTAGGAAAAAGCCGCCGTTGTGCGGCCAAGCGCGTGTTGCAACGATTTCATTTTTTCTCTTGGGTCTGGATAGCCTTGTTTGCGGTGGCGCTCGGCGCACCGCAGGCATTTGCGCAGCCCAAGAAGAAAAAGAAATCTCGTGCGGCAGCGGTGGCCGTTGCTGCTACGGGCGCAGGGGCGGCCGCTGCAGCCAGCTCGCACAGCAAGAAAAAAGCTGCCGCAGCACAAGGCTTGCAAGCCGAGGCACGCCTGCTGCAGATCTATCAGCAAATCGGCCAAGGCCAAACGCGCCCTGCCTTGGCTGCTGCAGAAAAGCTGGTGGCCGAGCACCCCAATTTCGCTCTCGCTCAACTCGTCTATGGCGATTTGCTGGTGGCGCAAACCAAGGGCATCCGCGCAGTGGGCGATGTACCCGAGGCCACGGTGCGCGCAGCGCCGGGTGTGCTCACCGATTTGCGCGAAGAATCGCTCATGCGTATTCGCGCGCTGCGCGAGCGACCTGCGGCGGGGCTGATACCGGCTAATTTTGTGCGCCTGTCGCAGCGCAACCAGCATGCGATTGC
>JAYVJQ010000224.1:0-3833 GCA_043769055.1 Allobrachymonas sp. | reverse complement strand
TCTTCCGAGGACCTTGTTGGTCGCGTCAATCACAAACCACTCGTGTACGACCTCAGCGGGTTTTGCGCTGAAAGTGCTCATGAGTTTTCTCTTTTCAAGTGAGATGGTTTGAACCGCCTTTTCCACGGTCGGTGCTCTTCTGCTGAGAGCCTCTTAGGTGGGGTTTAAAATCTGTCGCGGGCGGATAGGCGCTGCAGAGCCCTAAATTATATGCCTAATCAAGGACTTAGCGCAAATTTGGACTTCTAAGACATCTACTTGACCGGGACGGCTATCTCAGTGATGGGCTTGCTAGTTTCGACAGTATTCACGGCCTCTAGTAGTTTCGCCGCGCAGTCAGTTGCCGCTCTTCGTACCGAAAGCTGCCAAGCTTGTGATGCGTTTGCATCGCTCATTGAGCCAACACCATCGCAACTCATCCGAGTTTCGCCAAATTGTAATTTCACCATGGTAGCGATGTATGTAAAAGCTTTTGAGTCTTGTCGCGCCTGCTCAAACAACTGCACAATCAACATTGCTGGCAATCCATAAGAGCCCGCCCCAGCAGCCGCGCCTTGCGCACCGGGGTTACCAAACACATTCACAGCTACACCTCGCCCTTTGACCGTACCAACACCAAATTCTTGAATAACGATAGATGCCGTGCCTTGCTTATAGTCTTGAGACAAGAGTGCCTGATGAAGCAAAGTGCGAAAGCTATCGATAGGAGGCGGCGAAATCAATGTTTCATCTATTCGCTTGCCCACGCCCAAACTCGTGTCAATTGACTCCTCGGCCTTCTGATTCTGCGGGCGAGCATCAAGGATCGTAAATGTGATGGTAGTACTTGCACCAGTAGCAACAGAGGGCAGGCTTTCCCCTTGCAAGCTCTCAATCTTTGGCGGTGCTGCACATGCAGCCAACAAACAAACCATTAGCACCTTCAAGCTTAATCTTGCAGCATTCATTTTCATATTTCTCTTTATGGTGTCACTTTGCGACCTGTTTGTGCATCCTCCAGCCAAACATCGGTCTCACCAGTTTTGAGTTGTCCTTTAACAACATATCTTTTGCCGGGTTCAGGCGTAAACATGTAGGTTTTCTCCACCGACAGATTGCCTCCGGATGCAGAACTGAGCATCGCCTGTATAGGTGCGGCATGTACATGGCTGGCTCTTAGTACGAAGGTTTGCGCCTTTCCAGCCACCACCTTTCGACCTGTAGACACCATCATCAACGAAAATCCACGCCCCGCCGTAGCTTGGTTGGTTCGACGAAACGCGTTATCGTAATTCGCTCCATCGATACTAACAACAGCAAAAATGCGCCCAACTGAACCTGTTTCTTGATAAGTCTGATCGTCAAGCCAAGCTGTCTCGCCCTTGTAGGTATCGGGCACGTCATTCGCTAATTGTGTCGTGGCACAAGCCGCCAAAATCAAGCTTATGGAAACCACTGCACCGACCGACCATGCTCTTCGATAATTCAAAATATCCATTGAAGTCTCCAAAAGTATCTCGCTTCAATTATGTCATTGGGGTTGAGCCAGAGAGCTGCTGTCAGCGCAAATGCTTGACCTCCATCCTTTTGCCGATCTATCTGCTTGCTATCGCCCTGCATTAATAGAGAATTTAGCGAAGTTAATAATTTTCTTTATAAATTGATAATTTCCTTATAATTCGCGCATGATTTCCGTCAAAAATCCCTACAATCCCGGCGCCGGAACCCGTCCGATGGCGCTGTCTGGGCGAGATGAAATTTTGGTCAAAGTCGATGCCGCTTTGCAGCGCATCATGGCCGGACGGCCAGAAAAAAGTGTTTTGATGGTCGGTTTGCGCGGGGTGGGCAAAACCGTGCTGCTCAATCTGCTGCGTGACAATGCGCGCACGTATGGTATGAGCACCGTGATGCTCGAAGCACCCGAGGGTCGCTCGCTGCCCGCCATGCTTGTGCCACCACTGCGCGTGGCTTTACTAGAAATCAGCCGCAAAGCGCAGACCCAAGAGCTGGCAACACGCGCTATGCGCACCATGGGCAGCTTTGTGAAAGCGATGAAGGTCAAATTCAGCGATGTGGAATTCAGCCTTGACATCGGTTTGGAAGAAGGCAGCGCAGACACAGGTGATTTAGAGCATGACCTGACCCAACTGCTGCAAGCGATCGGCATCGCCGCACGTGATGCCAAGTCGGCATTTATCTTATTTATTGATGAGTTGCAATATGTGAAGGAAAGCGAGCTGGCCGCATTGATTACCGCTCTACATAGCTGCACACAGCAAGGCTTGCCAGTGGCTTTGGTAGGCGCTGGTTTGCCTCAGCTCGTTGGCAACATGGGGCGGGCCAAATCCTATGCTGAGCGATTGTTTGACTACCCAGAAATGAAGCGCCTGCCTCGCGCTGCCGCACTCGATGCACTGATCAAACCTGTGCAATCAGAGGGCGCAGACTTCACCCCCGAGGCGCTAGATTTCATCATTGAGCGCACCATGGGCTACCCTTACTTCTTGCAGGAGTGGGGCAAGCATAGCTGGAACATCGCGCCACAGTCGCCCATCAACTTGTCAGACGTGCAAGCCGCAGACTCGCTGGCCATTGCTGAGCTGGATGCCAGCTTCTTTCGTGTTCGTTTTGACCGTTGCACACCCACAGAAAAACAATATTTACGTGCGATGGCCGACATGGCCTCTCAAGGCGACGGCTTGATTCGCTCGGGCGATATTGCCACGCACTTGGGCAAACAAAGCAACCAGGTTGCTCCGGTACGCGCAAGTTTGATTAAAAAGGGCATGATCTACAGTCCAGCCCACGGCGATACGGCCTACACCGTGCCATTGTTCGGCGATTTCATGAAGCGTGTCATGCCTTCATTGCAGGGTTAATCTATGTTCTCCTACCGCCACGCCTTTCATGCCGGCAACCATGCTGATGTGCTCAAACACCTCACCTTGGTGGCTATCTTGAAGCACCTGACCGACAAAGACTCTGCGCTAACGGTGATTGACACGCATGCAGGGGCGGGCTTGTATCGGCTGGATGGCGATATGGCGCGCACGAGCGCGGAGGCTTCGCAGGGCGTTCATAAGCTCTTAGAAGACTCTTTTTTGAAGCAAAATAGCCCAGTAGCCGGCATAAAATATGCGCAGAATGCTACCGAAATCATAGCGCCCGCTCTGCAAGATTATCTGGATGCTTTGGCCAGTTTCAACAGCAACGCCACCGGCTCGCGCGTCTATCCCGGCTCGCCTCTGCTGATTCACAGCCTGCTGCGCCCAGAAGCTGACAAACTCAAATTGTTTGAACTGCACCCCACCGATTACCGCAGCTTGAGCGGCCATGTGAAACAGCTCGATGCAGGCCGCATGGTGACCGTTGATTGCGCCAACGGCTTTGAAAAGCTCAAAACTCTGCTGCCGCCGCCCAACAAGCGCGCCTTGGTGTTGATGGACCCCAGCTACGAAATGAAGACCGATTACGCGCAAGTGAGCGCCTGCATACAAGAGGCTTTGCTGCGCTTTCCCACCGGCTGCTATGCGGTGTGGTACCCGATCATTCCGCGCCCTGAAGCACACAGCCTGCCCAAAAAGCTCAAGACTCTGGCCACGCAAGCCAAGAAGCCGATCCTCACCGCCACCCTCAACATCGGCCAAGAGCCACCCAAACACGCCCTGGGCGAGAAGCCGAGCAAACTGGTGGGCCTGCGCGCCAGCGGCATGTGCATCATCAACCCGCCGCACACCCTGCGCGCCGCGCTGGCTTTGGCTTTGCCGCAATTGGTGGAGAAGCTGGGGCGCGGGCGGGGCAAGGGTTTTACGCTGGCCAGCTAGGCTTGGGTTTTTAAGCTTCGGTTAAACGCC
>JAYVJQ010000223.1:0-2757 GCA_043769055.1 Allobrachymonas sp. | reverse complement strand
GCGCTGCCGTGGTAGGTGCGGTAGAGCAGAAACTGTTTCATGAGATTGGCATCGCCCGCCACAAAGCCGCTGCGCATGCCGGGCGCGTTGCTGCGCTTGGACAGCGAGGTCATCATCACGAGATTTTTGAAGTTTCTGCCTAGTTTCGTAGCCGCTTCCAGCCCACCTAACGGCGGCTCATCTCGGAAATAAATTTCGCTGTAGCACTCGTCAGACGCAATCACAAAGCCAAAACGGTCTTGCAGTGCAAACAATCGCTGCCATTCGGCCAGCGGCATCACCGCGCCCGTGGGGTTGCCGGGGGAGCAGACGAAAACGAGTTGCGTCTTAGCCCACACCTCAGTGGGCACACTCGCCCAATCCACCGCAAAGTTTCGCAAAGGATCGCAAGGCGCGTAATGCAGCCGCGCGCCTGCGAGCAGGGCCGAGCCTTCGTAGATTTGGTAAAACGGATTGGGGCTGACCACCACCGCATCTTTTGTGGGGTCAATTACCGTTTGCGTGAGAGAAAAAAGCGCCTCGCGCGAGCCATTGGCGGGCAAAATTTGCGTTTTAGGGTCAACAACTAACCCATATCGGCGCTTGAGCCAACCCGCACAGGCATCTTTCAAAAAAGCCTCGCCGCCCGTGGCCGGATACGCCGCCAAGCCTTTGAAATTCTCATTCAACGCTTCTTTGATGAACAGCGGCGTGGGATGCTTGGGCTCGCCAATGCCCAAACTGATGGCGCGATGGATAGGCGAAGGCGTGACGGTAGAGAAAAGCTGGCGCAGCCGCTCAAAAGGATAGGGCTGCAGCTTGGAGAGCAAGGGATTCATACCTGTCAATTATCGGGGTAGAACGGATGGCAAGCCGCCGCGAACCATGGCAAAGTTAGCTGATGCGACTTTCTGACCTCCGATTCTCCCTCTCATTGATTTTGCCCATGCTCACGGTGTTCAGTATCTGGGCTGCCCCGCAGAATGCTTTTGTGGGCACGCTCATTGTGTGGTTGGCGATTGCGGGGCTTGATCTGCTGCTGCCCGCTCGCTCACCCGATCCTGTGGATGCGCAGGCCTCACAGGCGTGGTTTCGTTGGTTGCTACGCTTGTATGTGCCGCTTCAAATGCTGTTGATTGGTTTTGGCGCTTGGGCCGCCATGCGTTCAGAGTGGTCGGTGGTGCTGGGCGTGGGCTTTGCGGTGGGCTACATCACAGGCGCGCAGGGCATCACGTTTGCGCATGAGCTAGGGCACAGCAAATCAAAATTTGATCGCTTGTGCGGCTGGCTGCTCATGACCAGCGTGTGTTATGGGCATTTCATGGTCGAGCATTACCGGGGGCATCATCCGCGCGCCGCCACCTTTGAGGACCCTGCTTCGGCCCGCTACGGCGAGAGTTTGTATCGCTTTTTACCGCGCACGCTGTGGGGCAGCTTGGCCAGCGGCTGGCGCTTAGAAGCCCAGCGCTTGGTGCTGATGCAGGCCACTTGGGTCAAGAGCCCGCTGCTGTGGAGCACGCTAGGCTCTGTAGGTATGCTTTTATTGCCGTTATTGATGCTTTTTGGGTCAATTTCCGTCGTGGAATCTACACAGTATGCTATCAAAATAATAGTATTCTTGTGGTTCCAGTCGGTGGTTGCATTTCTCCTGCTAGAGATCGTGAACTACATTGAGCACTATGGTTTGCAGCGCAACACTGAATCGGGCAAACGCGAAGGCTTTGGGATGATGCACGCTTGGAATGCCGATCATGTGGTTACCAACAGCCTGCTGGCCAACCTACAGCGCCACTCCGACCACCACATGCATGCTTGGAAGCATTATTCAAGCTTGCAAGCCATGCCCCAAGCACCGCAACTGCCCACCGGCTATGCGGGCTGCCTGCTGCTGGCAGCGATTCCGCCGCTGTGGTTTGCGCTGATGCACCCGAGGCTGCAAGCTCTGAAATCGGAGCCCTCAGCGGCTTGAAGCAGACCGACCAGATCACGCTGTACGCTGTTGAGCGGGCGCATGATCCCAAGAGTATTCTTTTGCGACCTGGGCCTGCCACATCACCAACAAAGGCATGCCAATCAACTCCAGCGCGGTAAACGCGATAAAAGGCACGGGCGGCATGCCCACTGCAAACATCGCAACTAAGCGGCCCATGCCACCCACAAAAATCATGAGCGAGATGGCGCGAAACAACGCTGTTTGCTCATACAAACGCGGCAGCAGCCACAGCAGCACCAGCCCCAAACCGAGCCACACGCCGCCATAAAAGCGCAAATTGCTATCCAGCAGCACATGCATGGGAAAGCCTGCGCTGCGGTATTCCGGGTTGTGCAGGCCCATCATCGTCAGCACGCCAGTGGCCAAGGGAATGAGGGTCAACATCGCCATGACTGCGCGCAAGGCTTGATGGCTACGAGTCAGAGGTTTCATGGCTCATATCACTTTCAAAATAAAAGTAATATTAGCAGAAACTCCTGAAATAACTTGCAAATCAAAAGTAAATTGCAGCCCTTCATTACAATACGCGCATGCCAACGCCCGATATCGCCGAGCAATGCTCCATCTCCCGCGCCGCTCAGATTTTGGGCGATGGTTGGATGATCTTGCTCTTGCGCGAGTTATTTTGGGGGGCAACACGGTATGACGAATTTGCCACCCACACCGGCATGGCCAGCAATGTGCTGGCTGTGCGTTTAAAGCGTTTGGTAGAGGCCGCAGTGATCACTAAAACCCCAGCAGTCAGCGATGGCCGCCGCTTTGACTATGCACTGACACCCAGTGGC
>JAYVJQ010000222.1:0-2942 GCA_043769055.1 Allobrachymonas sp. | reverse complement strand
AGCTCAGTCAGCCGCGCCACCTGCGCCAGCGCCAGCTTCGCCAGCTCTTGCTGATGCTCATGCGCGTCTGCCTTTGCCTTCGCGCCCCCATCTAGCGTCGCGTGCTCAGCCAGCTCCAAGTAAAGCGCCTCGCCCGCCTCGCGCAGCAGCTCCGGGAAATCATCGCCCATCAGCGCATGCACTGGCGCAAGATCGTTAACGGTTGGATGTGCTTTGCCCATAGTTGCCTCACTGCTGCACGGTTGCAGAATTTGCCCGGCCGGCCGCTCTGGCCAACCAGCGTTTCAAGCTCTCGATCACGCTATTGATCTGGTAGCTGTTCATAAAGCGCCAAGCATCCATCTTGGTTTGCCGCTTGGCATAGGCCAGCAGCGCCGCATCGGTATCCGCTTGCACTGCGCCCGCCTTGGCCAACTGCGCCCACAGCGTGCGCGCCTTCGCCCAGCGCTCATCCTGATCATCCGAGCTGCTGCGCTTAAGCAGAATGCGCCTGCGCGTGAATTGCGCTGTACCAGGCTGCGGCGCTGGGCTGGGCTTAGCCACACCAAGCTGCACCGCCAGCTTCTGCAAATGCGTGCGCACAGCCGCCTGTTGCCCCAAGCTCATGCGTTTGCAGCTATCCACGCCGGTCAGGGCAACCAACAGCGCCCGGTAATCGTCATCGCTCAATCGGCATTGGCCTTTGAGCACGTGGATGGCAGCGATGTGATTCATAGATTAGGTCTTGAGAATTTTTTGAAACACCCTCGCACAGGCTAGATGCTTCAAAAAACCCCCTGCCACCGAAGCGGCAAGGGAAAGTAGACCGCGTGTGCGATCTAGGAGATACCTTTTTATCGGCCTAAGCGCTGCACAATTTCAGCTTTGCGCGCCTCCACCATTTGCGCCAGTACATCCGCCACCTGTGGGCTGCTTGACTCCCTCATGCGAGCCGTTTCTATATACGTGCCCTTTACCAAAAACCCTACCGTGGTTTTGCTGATCCGCAGCAGCCGCCCGATGGAGCTGTAGCTCATGCCCTGGGCCGACAATAGTTGCGCTTGATCGCGTATCTCTGGCGTCACCTTCGCGTGGCCGCGCTGGTTGATCTCCAGCATCGAGATGTAGCGCCCCGTGAGATTCATCTGCGCCAGCACCGTGTCCACACCAGCAGCCATCTTGCCCATGTGCGCAGCCATCACCGCCATTTGGCTGGCCAATGCCGCCATGCTGTCGCCGGGGACGCTGCCAGGCTGCGCCACAGCCTCCAGCTGCGCTGGTTGCCCCGCCAATACATTCTTCGCCCACACGCGGAATTCCTTGGCGCGCGGGGTGCTGGCAAAGAAACCGAGCAAGTTGCAGCCACTTGGACTGAAAATTCGGACACTCCGACCTTGACCCTGCGAAATCAAATTGATTTCGCAGGTGTCCTGAGATTTGAATTCATCTGCATGGCGGTTATGCAGGTTAATGATGCCTTGCCGCGCATTCGCCTCGGCATAGCCCAAGCAGTTGCCCACTTGCTCGGCAGTCAGCCAGCGCTGGCCTTCATGCGCGATCACGCGTAGTTGCGCGCCGTTGAATTCAATTGTGTTGAGAGTATGGTTTGTGTTCATGGTTAAAAATCTTTCAGGGTTAAGAATCAAGATCGTTGGCAAGCTGCTCATGCGCATCGCGCAGAACGATTGCGGTGTCTATCAAGCAAGGGCTGCGCATCGTTTGCATATCGTCGGTAATGCAATTGATCAGGCAAGCCATGCCCTCTGCATCCACACTGAGCTGGCGCCGAGCGCTGCCGCCCTTGGCCGCAGCAATGTCGCTGTTGGCATGGCTGAGCAAAATATCGGAAAGAGCCATGAGCGCCTTCATCGGCTGCCAGTGACCGCTTTGCTCCAAGCTCTCCGGTAAAGCCAGCAAGCTATCGGTGAGCAGCGGATCGCCTACCTCGCGTAAATGGCGCACACGGCGCTCAATCGCGGGGTCGATCTGGTGGGGTTGGGTGTGCGCTGCGCGTGCAGCGACTTTGGGTGTTGCCATCAATGGCCTCCAAGTGGTTCGGTTTACAAAAACCACCGCCTTGGAGTCCAATCCTTGGCGGCAGCTCGAATGGGTTGGACTACCGGGAACCACTTGCGTGAACCGGCGGAGCTTGCGCTCCCCCATCCGAGCCGCCAAAACTGGAGGCACAGACAACGAAGCCGCACGATCTGCGGGAGAACTGCGGCTTTCGTCGCAGTGGTTCAGCGGGAGTCCAATCCCGATTGCTGTTTTTTGCAGCAACGAGCGAACTGTAGCACTTTTTAGCATCGTCGTCATGTTCGGCTCAATCCACGGCTGGCTTGGCTTCGTGGTGCTTACACACCGCCATCGGACTCACATAACAGCCCAAGCGGCTGCACTCGCTTTGCCTGCGCCCCAGATGGCTGGGCATCATGCGCATAAAGCGGCAGTTGTGGCAGCCTTGCAGGCCGCGTTGCTCAGGCTCTAGAAATTCGGCCACGTTTTTCGCGCTTTGAATCGTGCCCATTACGCCCGCTCCCCCGCCGCGCTCAGGTCAATCTCAAACGGCGTGATCACAAAATCCTCCACACCCGTATTCACAGTGATCCCGCGAATGTTCTTCACCTGCTCGGGCGCAGCGAGGATCGCATCCTTGTTGATTTCATGCTTGGTGCGCACGAATTCCGTGAGCCCCAGCTCGCCGAGCTGGTTAATCACGCCTTCGATATTCTTCAAAGTCACAGACGGCGGGCGCACGCGCCAGCTCACCTCGCCAGTGATCAAGTTGGCCGATTTGCCCTTGCCGCAAATCTCCAGCCGATGCGCCTCACACCAAGTTTGCACGCCGCTTTGCAGCCCGGTAATCTGCAAGCGAAGCGCCTCGATGCGCGGCGCAAGCGCCTTGGTGAGCTTGGCCAGCTCATCATTGATGTAAGTCTCCATGCGCACCAGCTCGCGCTGCG
>JAYVJQ010000221.1:0-3735 GCA_043769055.1 Allobrachymonas sp. | reverse complement strand
CAGCAAAATCAATTGACGGTCGAGCGAGATCGCATCGCCGCGTGGATTGCGCTGTATCGCGCCACGGGCGGTGGCTGGACGGCCCAAACGCCTGTTCCTGCTCCTGCACCCGCTTCCCAAGTCTCTCAATAATTTGTCCTAGGTTGGATCTATGAACTTCAAAAAACATCCGGTTGCTCTTGTTTTAATAGCATTTGGTGCACTATCTATAGCGGCTATTGGCCTATTTTCATCACAATCTGTCGCGCAGCCTGCGCCAGCAGCGCCCGCCGCTTCAGCGCCCAAAGCAGCGCTCAGCGTCACCGCTGTGAGCCCCACCAGTGGCAGCCTTGCACTCAAGCTCTCAGCCAACGGATCGGTAGCCGCTTGGCAAGAAGCCATCATTGGCGCAGAGGTCAATGGCCTCAAGCTCACCGAGGTGCGCGTCAATGTGGGCGATGTGGTCAAGCGCGGCCAAGTGCTGGCGCGCTTTTCGGCTGAAGGCTTGCAAGCCGATTTGCTGCAAGCCAAGGCCAGCCTTGCTGAAGCGCAAGCCACTCTCTCCTCGGCCAGCGCCGATGCACAGCGCGCCGCCACGCTCGCGGGCACAGGCGCGCTCTCTGCTCAGCAAATTGCGCAGTTCAACACAGGCGAGATCACCGCCAAGGCTCGCCTGCAAGCGGCGCAGGCTCAGGTGGCCGCCGCGCAAGTGCGGGCCAACAATGCGGTGCTCACCGCGCCTGATAACGGCGTGATCTCCGCACGCGCTGCCACCGTGGGCTCGGTGGTGGGCGCAGGCGCAGAGCTGTTTCGCATGGTGCGCCAAGGCCGCTTGGAGTGGCGTGCTGAAGTCACCAGCAGCGAGATTGGAAAAATCAAGCACGGTGCAGCAGCCACGGTCACAGCGGCCAGTGGCGCGCAGGTCAACGGCAAGGTGCGCGTGATTGCGCCCACAGTGGATCCTGTGACGCGCAATGCCTTGGTGTATGTCGATCTGCCGCAGCACCCTGACATCAAAGCCGGCATGTTTGCCAAAGGTGATTTCGCTTTGGGCAACCAAACTGCCCTCACCCTGCCGCAGCAAGCTTTGGTGCTGCGCGATGGCTTTACCTATGCGATGCGGATTGAGGCGAATAACAAAGTCGCCCAAGTGAAACTACAAACCGGCAAACGCAGCGGCGATGCGGTAGAAATTCTCTCGGGCGCGAAAGCAGGTGAGCGCTTTGTGGCTTCTGGCGCAGCATTTTTGGCTGATGGCGATACCGTCAAAGTCATCGCGAAGTAAGGACACATCATGAACGTTTCCGCTTGGTGCATTCGCAACCCCATTGCCGCCATCATGTTTTTTGTGATGCTGTGCTTTGCCGGCATGCTGGGCTATCAAAACATGAAGGTGCAGAACTTTCCTGACCTCGATGTGCCCAACATCATCATCACCGCCAGCTTGCCCGGCGGCTCACCGGCGCAGCTTGAAACTGAAGTCGCGCGTAAGATTGAAAATTCGATTGCGGCATTGGCTGGCTTGAAAAACATCTACACCAAGGTGCAAGATGGTGTGGTCACGATCACGGCTGAATTCCGTATCGAGAAATCTACGCAAGAAGCGCTGGATGAGACCCGCTCTGCGGTGCAGCAAGTGCGTGCGGATTTGCCCGCTGATTTGCGCGACCCGATTGTCAGCAAGGTCAATATCTCAGGCGGTGCAGTACTGGCGTATACGATTCGTATTCCATCGATGGACGATGAGGCACTGTCTTGGTTTGTGGACGACACACTTACGCGCCGCTTGCTGGCCGTGAGCGGCGTGGGCTCGGTCGCTCGCGTGGGCGGCGTGAACCGCGAAGTGCGCATCACGCTGAATACCGCCAAGATGCAATCACTGGGCATCAGCGCAGCAGCTGTGTCGCGCCAGTTGCGCGATGTGCAAATGGAAACTGCCGGTGGCCGCACGAATTTGGGAACCAGCGAGCAGCCTGTGCGCACCTTGGCTACCGTGAAGTCAGCGGCAGAAATTGCAGCGATTGAGATGTCGCTAGGCACGAGCGGTCAGAAAATTCGCCTCGATCAAATCGCCGAAGTGAAAGACACGATTGCCGAGCCGCGCTCTAGCGCATTGCTCAACGGCGTGCCCGTGGTGGGCTTTGAAGTGGCGCGTAGCAAGGGCGCGAGTGAGGTCGATGCGGGCCGTGGTGTGCGCAAAGCTTTGGAAGAGATCAAGCTCGCGCGGCCCGATATGCAACTCACCGAAGCATTTGATTTTGTGACACCTGTGGAAGAAGAGTATTCCGCCTCGCTGATTTTGCTGGCTGAAGGTGCTGCTCTTGCGGTGCTGGTGGTGCTCTTGTTTTTGCGCGATTGGCGTGCGACTTTTGTGTCTGCTGTCGCCTTGCCTTTGTCGGTCATCCCTGCTTTTATTGGCATGAATTATTTGGGCTTCTCAATCAATGTGGTCACGCTCTTGGCGCTCTCGCTGGTGATTGGTATTTTGGTGGACGATGCGATTGTGGAGGTGGAGAACATCGTGCGCCACTTGCGTATGGGCAAAACGCCTTTTCAAGCTGCGATGGAAGCGGCTGATGAGATTGGCGTGGCCGTGATTGCGATTACGTTTACCTTGATTGCCGTGTTTTTGCCCACCGCCTTCATGAGCGGTATCGTGGGTAAATTCTTCAAGCAATTTGGCTGGACGGCGGCGCTTGCCGTGTTTGCCTCTTTGGTGGTGGCGCGCATGCTCACGCCCATGATGGCCGCTTATTTGCTCAAGCCCATTCCCGGCGGTCATGTGGAAAAAGATGGAAAACTCATGCAGTGGTACATGCGCGTGAGCCGCTGGTGCTTGAAGCATCGCCTCATCACGGTGATTGCGGCATTCAGTTTTTTTGTGGGTTCGCTGTTTTTGATTCCACTGTTGCCCACCGGTTTCATTCCACCGGACGACAATTCGCAAACACAGGTGAATCTCGAGCTGCCACCGGGCACGAAATTAGCAGAGACGCAAGTAGCCGCCGAGGCAGCGCGTTTACTCATCAGCAAAGTGGAGCATGTGAAATCGGTCTACACCACGATTGGTGGCGGCTCGGCGGGTAGCGACCCGTTTGCACCGGGCGGCGCTGCCGAAGCACGCAAAGCCACGCTCACGATTATTTTGGCCGAGCGCGGCACACGCCCGCGCAAGCAAGGTATTGAAAACAACATTCGCAAAGCCTTGGAAATTCTCCCCGGCGTGCGCAGTAAAGTGGGCTTAGGCGGCTCGGGTGAGAAATATATTCTTGCCTTGCAAGGCGACGATCCCACTGCCTTGGCAGCCGCGGCTGCTGCGGTAGAACGCGACTTGCGCACGATTCCCGGCTTAGGCTCAGTGGCCTCCAGCGCATCCCTCGTGCGCCCTGAGTTAACTGTGCGCCCTGATTTCTCTCGTATGGCCGACATGGGCGTGACCAGCGCCGCCATTGGCGAGACCTTGCGTATTGCCACCGTGGGCGATTACGATTCTGCATTGCCCAAGCTGAATTTGGCGCAACGCCAGATCCCGATTGTGGTGCGCTTGTCCGACGATGCACGCGATGATTTTGCTTCGCTGGAGCGGCTGATGGTGCCGGGCACACGAGGGCCAGTGATGCTCAGTCAAGTTGCAAGCATTGAGTTGTCCGGTGGCCCCGCCGTGATTGACCGTTTCAATCGCGCGCGCAATGTGCAGTTTGAAGTGGAGCTGTCGGGCTTGCCTTTGGGCGATGTGACGGCTGCGGTGGACAAACT
>JAYVJQ010000220.1:0-6169 GCA_043769055.1 Allobrachymonas sp. | reverse complement strand
TGGCCCGGCCACTCGCGCGCGTTCAAGCGCGGGGAAGATATTCATACGGAAAATTCTCATAAGTGGACAGTGGCTGGGTTTGCCGATCTGCTCCAAAGTGCTGGGTTTACTGCGCCTACGAGCTATACCGATGCGAAGGATTGGTTTTCTGTGCATTGGTCTTTGGCTTGAGTGTTTTTAAGGTTTCGCGTTAACTTTTGTACCCTGGCACGGTGGCGTGCAAACATCGATATGCTACCTTTCGTACGCCATTCGGCATCAGGGTGGTGGATGAATACGAGCAGGATGCAGAAAAGTTTTTCTAGGTCGAGCGCGGCAAACCAACTTAAGAACGCTACAAATGGTGGTAGCTCGGCGGAAAAAACTTTTCTGCAACCTGAGCGTGTTCGTCTACCGCCAACGTGAGCGCCATGCACGAAATTTATGTGCAAAAAAAGAAACTCTAGAATAAAGCCATGCACCCATCAACGATCACCCGCCGCTCCACCATCCTAGGCGCTGGCTTCGTGCTCGCAGGCTGTACCCTCCATACCGATTACAACCACGATGCCTCCGATGCGCCGCGCCAACTCATCACCCCTCGCAAGCAGACCATCAAGAACGTCTGGGTACTGAGTTCTGGCGGCCCGCGTGGCTTTGTGCATGTGGGGATTTTGAAGGCACTGGAAGAGTTGGGTTACAAGCCCGACATGATTGTGGGCGGCTCGGTAGGCTCCTTGGTGGGGGCGCTGTATGCGGGCGGTGTGCGGGCACGCGAGCTGGAGCACATGTCGGTTGATTTGGGCGTGACTGACATGGGGCGCTTGGCCATCACAGGAGAAGGTAAATTCGCCGGCACGCCACTGGCAAGCATCGTCAACAGTGAACTGACCAAGCGCTGTGGCACTTGTGAGATGCAGAAATTGCCGATTGCGTTTGCGGCGGTTGCCATCGAGAAAGAATCCAGAAAAACCGTGCTTTTAAACCACGGCGATGCTGGCGTGGCCGTGCAGGCCAGTTGCGCGATAGAAGGCATGTTCACCCCCGTGCGCATTCGCGGCATGCAGTATGTGGATGCAGATCAGGTTGCGCCCATGCCGGTGCGCTTGGCGCGTGAGTTGGCTGCTGGCATGAACGGTGCAGCTCAGCCGCTCAAGCTGCTAGCATTGGATGCCTCGGCGCGCCCAGAGCGCGCGCCGCCGGGTGTGGAGCGCTATCGCGCTTCTGATGTGCTCAAACGCCAATTGATTGCGCCAGATGCAAAAGAAGCCACTCTGACCCTGCACCCCGACATGAGCTATTTTGTGAATGTGAGCAAAGAATTCCGCTTGCGCACCATTGCCGATGGCTACCGCGATACAATGGCGCAGGCCACACAAATCAAGGCTGCGCTGAGTTCATAGGAACGGGCTTGTCGGCGTGCTGAATACGAGAGGTGGCATACAGGCCAAAAACTCCGGCCAAAATCAACGAAATACTGGCCATTTTGAGCGCCGTGGCTGCCTCTTTGAAGAAAAAGATGCCAATGCAAGCTGTGGCAATCGTGCCCACGCCGCTCCACACCGCATAGGTGATGCTCAGATCAATCGTTTTGATGGCCATGGTGTTGCAGGTGAAGGCCATGGCATAAAACACAAACATCGCCACCGAAGGCACAGGCCGCGTGAAGCCTTGTGAAAGTTTCATGCAAGTGGTGCCCATCACTTCAAAAGTAATCGCTATGGCAAGAAGTGTCCAAGCCTCGGAGAGCGTGGGGGTAAAGGCTTGGAGAGTTTTGAGCATTGTTGTTCTTTAAATCGCGCAGGTGCGGAAACCCGCATAAATATCTGTGCGGTCTGGGGTGAAATAGTTCCGATAGCGCGGGTTTCTCATGAGTGGCAGTGTCGCCGCGCAAGCGCCACGCAGCACTTTGCGGCTGCCAAACCAAGGCTGCGAATAGTCACGGTAGGGATGGGCTACAAAGCCGGGATAAGGTTGAAAGTCTGAGACTGTCCACTCCCATACATCGCCCCAAGCCATACGCGGCTCTTGGCGCACAGCGCATTCCCACTCAAATTCTGTAGGCAACCTGCGCCCTGCCCAGAGGCAATAGGCTTGTGCATCGTGCCAGCTGATATGCACGGCGCTCATCTGCATGTTCAAGGGCTGCCAGCGGCCAAACACCAGATGCTTATACCCGCCTGCGACTTGGCGCACATAGGCCGGTAGCGCATAGCCCGCCTCCTGCACAAAGCGCAGGTACTGCTGCCAAGTCACAGGGTGTGCATCGATGTCAAAAGCTTCCAATTGCACCGTGAGTGTTGTCAGCTCATTGTCGAACGCAAATCCGCTGGAGGGCTCTGCACAGGCCGTGAATCCTTGTTTTTCAAAGGAAAAATGGCCAATCACCGGCATACCATCTGCGTGATCAGCTATTGATTTCATAGCATCTGCCATATACCCCGGAGGCGAATAAGGCTTCTTAAGCGCCTGCGCCATGTACACCGCCGCCTCCACATGCATGGCTTCGTGCAGCAGCACAAGGCGGTAAAAATAAAGTGCATCGTCGCTCTGACCGGCACTTTGCAACAATTCAAGCGTTTGCGCCAAAGTGCCTTGCAGATAGCGCTTGCAATCTTTTGAGCTCAGCAAGGCAAGATGCCAACGTGCTGCATGCGCCACGGTGGAGCTGTTGTACCAAACGTCGCCGTGGTGCGGCTGGCCAATCAGCGGGCAAGCTGCTCGTGCATGATCTGGATCGGCGCGATGCCCTAAAGCACGCTGCTGATTGCGCCCCACCCACCACTGCTGAAACCAGCCCACATGGCCCAATTCCCACAGCGGCAGGTTAAATTGTTCCTCGCAGGGCACATCCAGCAAGCCAGCGGCCTCGTAAGCATCAAACAGGTTGAGCGTGATGCTGCGCACCGCTTGCAACTCACGCGCCAGCGTGGCGGCATCAGATGTGCGTATCATCTCCCCCAACGGTATCTCTTGCTTCAAATGAAAAAATCCTCTGTCGTGATCGTCAGCCCCGCTTTGCAAGATGCCAACAACGGCAACTGGCAAACTGCCCAGCGCTGGGCTCGCATGCTCTCTGCGCATTATCGTACCCGTATCTTAAAAAATTGGGATGGTAAAGATGATGTAAGTGGGTCGGATGAAGTGATGCTGGCCTTACACGCGAGGCGCAGCGCTGACAGCATTGCCGCTTGGCATGCCTTGCACGGCTCGCGGGGTTTGATTGTGGCCCTCACAGGGACTGATTTGTATCGTGACATTCACAGTGATACGAGATCACAAGTCTCTTTGGATGCAGCGGGGCGCTTGATTGTGTTGCAAGAGCTGGGCGCGCAGCAACTGCCGCTCAAGCACCGCGCCAAAACCGTGACGATATTTCAATCGACAGGCTCGCGCAAAACCTTGCCCAAAACCTCAAAACACTTGAATGCTGTGATGGTGGGCCATTTGCGTGACGAAAAAATGCCGCAAACTTTGTTTGAAGCAGCTCGATTGTTAAATGACCGCGCAGACATTCGCATCACCCACATCGGCGCAGGCTTAGATGAAACATTAGCCCAAGACGCTATCAAAACAGAAGCACTCTGCGCAGGATATACGTGGACTAGGGGCTTAAAACACTCACAAACCTTGAGCAAAATCCAACGCGCCCACATTCTCGTGCACACCAGCAAAATGGAAGGCGGCGCGCATGTGATCATGGAGGCGGTGTGCAGCGGCACACCCGTGCTCGCCTCGCGCATGGATGGCAATGTCGGCATGCTGGGCGCTGATTACTTGGGCTACTTCCCGGTGGGTGATGCCAAAGCTCTGACCGCTCTTTTAAAGCGTTGTAAGGATGAGCCCCGTTTCCTCGACCAACTATCCAAGCAATGCGCCAAGCGTGCGCCACTTTTTTCCCCTGCTAGCGAATCCACCAATTTAAACAAGCTCGTGGCTCAAGCCCTTTCCGCTTAACCAAAAATAAAACTTCGAAGTGATCCAAATACCAGTAACGCAGAAAAAACAGAAATACACAGAAAGCACAGAAAATACCGACGATATTTCTTGTTATTTTTCTGTGTTTTCTGCGTCATTTCTGCGCTTTCTGTGTTCCTGACTTCGATTCAATCGCTTGCCGAATCCATTACTCATGCAAACCTCTGATTCCCCTATCTTGCGCGACATCGTTTTGATTGGCGGCGGCCACAGCCATGTGGGCGTGCTCAAAAGCTTTGGGATGAACCCGATCCCCGGCGTGCGCCTCACGCTGATCTGCACCGATCTGCACACGCCCTATTCCGGCATGCTACCCGGCTATGTGGCTGGGCATTACGACTATGACGAAGTGCATATCGATTTGCTGCGCCTAGCCTCATTTGCCAAAGCCCGCGTGTACCGCGATGAAGTGATTGGCATTGACCGCGCCAATCAAACCGTGCTGTGCAAAAACCGCCCCCCTGTGCCCTATGACCAGCTTTCGATCAATATTGGCTCAACTCCTCAATTGCAAGGCGTGCCCGGTGCGGCTGAATTTGCAGTGGCTGTGAAGCCGATTCGCAACTTCAACGACCGCTGGCTCGCGCTGCTGGAGCGCGTGAAAAATCATGCGGGCACGACGACGATTGCCGTCGTGGGCGCAGGCGCAGGCGGCGTGGAGCTGCTGCTGGCGATACAGTTTCGCTTGCGTAATGAATTGGTCAAACTCAAGCGCAATCCTGATGAGCTGAAGTTTCATCTGCTCTCATCTAGCGACAGCGTGCTCCCTACGCATAACGCCGGTGTGCGCAGCAAATTTGCCTCCACGCTGGCGCAACGCGGCGTGCAGGTGCATCTGAGCAGCGAAGTCACCAAGGTAGAAAGCGGCAAGCTCATCACCTCCAAAGGCCAAACGCTCGATGCCGATGAAATCATCTGGGTCACGCGCGCAGGCGGCGCAGCCTGGCTAAAGCAGACCGGCTTGGCATTAGACAAAGAAGGCTTCATCGCAGTCACCGATACGCTGCAATCGCCTACCGATCCGCTGATCTTCGCAGCCGGCGATATTGCCAGCATGCAAAACTATCGCTTAGAAAAAGCTGGCGTATTTGCCGTGCGCATGGGCAAGCCGCTCACCGAGAATTTGCGCCGCGCCGTTGCAGGCACGGCTCTCCTGCCCTACTCGCCGCAAACCAGCTGGCTCGCGCTGATCTCCACAGGCGATAAATTCGCCGTTGCTTCGCGCAGTTGGCTCGGCTTCTCGGGCGAATGGGTCTGGAAATGGAAAGACTGGATCGATCAGCGCTTCATGCGCAAATTCAGTGAGTTTCCTGAGATGAGCGATGCGCCTGCCGCGCCATCCAACGCTTTGCCCAACGTCAAGCTCACATCCGAAGAATCCCTGCAAGCTATCTCAGCCATTGCCATGCGTTGCGGCGGCTGCGGCGCAAAAGTGGGCGCAACGATTTTGCAACGCGCTTTGGGCAACTTGCACCCCGTGCAGCGCGAGGATGTGTTGATTGGCCTGAAAGACCCCGATGATGCTGCCGTGGTGCGCGTGCCGCCGGGCATGGCGATGGTGCATTCGGTCGATTTTTTCCGCGCCTTCATTGACGATCCGTATATCTTCGGCAAAGTCGCTGCCAACCACTCGCTGGGCGATATTTGGGCGATGGGTGGTCAAGCGCAATCGGCCACCGCCGTTTGCACCGTGCCGCCGGGCATGGATGCGAAGGTGGAGGATGTGCTCTTTCAAATGATGACGGGCGCATTAGAAGTGCTCAACGAAGCCGATTGCTCGCTGGTCGGCGGGCACACGGGCGAAGGCAAAGAGCTGGCGCTCGGCTTTGCCATCAACGGCTTGATCGAAGACAAGCCCGATGTCATCATGAGAAAGGGCGGTATGAAAGCGGGCGATGTGCTGATCCTCACCAAACCAATTGGCACAGGCACATTGTTTGCCGCCAAAGACCGCCTGTTTGCCAAAGGCCGCTGGATTGATGCGGCACTGACCAGCATGGTCATCAGCAACCGCACGGGTGCAAAAATCCTGCGCGAGCATGGCGCAACAGCTTGCACCGACCTCACAGGCTTTGGCCTGCTAGGCCATTTGGTGGAGATGACGCGCCCCTCCGAAGTCGATGCAGAAATCCATATCGATGCTCTGCCCCTGCTCGATGGCGCGCAAGAATGCGTGCAAGCAGGCATCACCAGTTCCTTGCAAAGCGCCAAC
>JAYVJQ010000219.1:0-3320 GCA_043769055.1 Allobrachymonas sp. | reverse complement strand
GTCTGCACCAATGTTGCCACCCGCGCCGGGTTTGTTGTCGATGATCACTGTGCCCAGCGCGTCTTTGACTTGGCTTGCGAGTAAACGCGCCGTCACGTCAATCGGGCCGCCAGCAGCGTAGGGGACGATGAGGCGTATCGGTTTTTGTTGACTAAAAGCGCTGATCGGTATCATAGATACTGCGCTAACTGCTATTAATTTAATAGCTAATGAAATGAGTTGTCTGTATTGCATGTTGATTTTTAGCTTTCAAAAATAAGGAGCACGGAAATCACGGAGGTTGCACAGAAGTCACGAAAAATAGTCAGGAAAGTTGTTGCTAGCCTTTCGTGGCTTCCGTGCAACCTCTGTGATTTCCGTGTTCAGCAAATGGAATTAGTCCAACTTCGCCCCAGAGCGCTTGATGATCGGCTCCCACTTCTTGGCTTCGTCGGCAATCAGCTTGCCAAAATCATCGGCACTGCCGCCGACGGCATCCAGCCCCGCTGTCTTCATGCGCTCCATCACGCTCGGCTCTTTCATTGCGGCGTTGATAGCGGCATTGATGCGATCAATGATCGGGCGTGGCGTGTTGGCTGCAACGAGCACGCCGTTCCATGCGATGGCTTCAAAGCCAGCCAACTCGCGCAGGCCCGAGCTTTCTACGGTGGGCAGATCAGGGGTGAGCGAGTAGCGCGCTTTACCTGTGACAGCCAAGGCCTTCATGCGGCCTGCGCGCACCTGCGGCATGATCAACGTGGGCACGGTGGCGAGAATTTGCGTGTCGCCGCCGGCAGTGGCGAGCGCGGCAGGTGGACCCCCGTTGAACGGAATATGCACGGCGAATGTGCCCGTCAGCGCTTTCAAATACTCCATCGTGAGGTGAGACGATGAACCGTTGCCTACTGAGGCATAGTTGTATTTGCCGGGGTTGGCCTTGAGGAGCGCCACCAACTCTTTCATAGTGCTTGCGGGCACATTCGCGTTAACGGCGATGATGTTGGGCTGCGACGTGGTGAGCACCACGGGGCTTAAATCTTTGAGTGGGTTGTAGGGCAGCTTGCTGTAGAGAAACGGTGCAAACGCAACTGGGCCATTGAAGCCGAGCAGCCAAGTGTGGCCATCGGCTGCGCTTTTGGCCACTTCGTTGGTCGCGACTGTGCCGCCGGCTTGCGGACGGTTTTCAATGACGATTGTTGCCCCAAGCGTGGCAGCCAAACGATCTTGCATGCTGCGAGCAATCACGTCGAGAGAGCTGCCCGCTGGCGCAGCGATGATCCACTTGATAGGTTTAGACGGGAAATTTTGAGAAAAAGCAGTGATTGCCGGCATAGAAACTGCGCAAGTTGCTATTGTTTTGAGAGTATTTCGTCGTGTAATGAGTTCTGGAAGAGTCATGATGCAAGAGCCGTTTGAGTTAGATTAACCAAACTTTACATTGCTTTGCATGCTTTTTGTGAGCGGGTTGCCACTGAGGAGCGTTGTAAGTGCATCTAGCCAGCGTTGGCGTTGGCAGATGCAACTATTCCTTAACCGATGGAGAGCACGATGAAATTTCATACCGCACTCGCCGCCCTGAGCTTCGCTCTGGTTGGCTCAGTCTTCGCACAAACAACCTCGCCCACTGCGCCCAACACGCCCCGCGTGGACAAGCGCGAAGCCAAGCAGCAGGCGCGGATTGACCAAGGCGTGGCCTCCGGCCAGCTCACTCAAAAAGAAACGACGCGCCTAGAAAACGGTCAAGCGCGTGTGAATCAAGCGGAGGCCAGTGCCAAAGCTGATGGCAAAGTCACGCGCAAAGAAAGAAAGCATCTTGCTCACATGCAAGACAAGCAAAGCCGCCATATCAAGCACCAAAAGAATGACAAGCAAATGGTCAAGCCAGCAGGTTAAATGAACCCGACTTATAGAACTCAGTTGATCGAGCCCGATTCATTAACTCAGGCTTTGGCTTTATCGGCTTCGGTGGTGAACGAGTCTGCGTAGAACTCTTCTGGCGGCAAACCGCGCTGTGCGACAAAATCGCGTAGCGCGGAATCCACCACAATCGGTGCGCCGCAGGCATACACTTGGGTAGCGCCCATATCGGAAAAATCATCAAGCACCGCTTTATGAACGAAGCCTGTACGGCCTGTCCAGCCATCTTCTGGCAAAGCATCGGAGACGACCGGCACATAGTTCAAATGAGGCATCTCAGCCAAGCGCTCTTTGACCCATGCATCAAGGTATAAATCTTCAGGCCGACGGCCACCCCAGTACAGCACGGTGGGGCGCGTGATGTTTTTAAACTGCATATGCTCGATCAATGCTTTGATCGGCGCAAAGCCCGTGCCCGAGGCCAGCATGACGATGGGCTTTTCGCTCTCGCGCAAATAGAAGCTGCCATACGGCCCTTCGATGCGCAAAATTTCTTTTTCTTTCATCGCGCCAAACACATGGTCGGTAAACTTACCTCCGGGCGTGTGGCGAATGTGCAGTTCAATCATCGGCGCGGCGGCATCCAGCGTGTGGGGCGCATTGCCCATGGAATAGGCTCGGCGCGCGCCATCGCGCAGCAAAAATTCAACGTATTGCCCCGCGTGATACTGCACCACATCGTTGGCCGGCAATTGCAGCTTGACGCGCATCACATCGTGCGATAGTTTCTCCAGAGCCATCACGCGGCTGGGCATTTTTTTGATGGGAAATGCGCCCGCTTCAGTCACTTGCTTGGATTCGAGCAACACATCAGACAGCGGTTTGGCGCAGCAAGTCAGCACAAAGCCGTTTTCTTCATCCTCGGCACTCAAAGCTTTAGATTGGTGTGGGCCGTGCTCTACCGGGCCAGAGATTTTTTTGCATTTGCAGCTGCCGCAAGCGCCATCTTTGCAGCCATAGGGCAAGCCGATGCCTTGGGCAATGCCGGCAGCAAGGATGAATTGATCGGGATTCACTGAGAAGCTGCGATTGCTGGGCTGGATGGTGATTTGGAAAGACATGACAATAGACGCTGTTAAATCAAACATCCTAGATTTTGCCTTCAAATCAAAACCCCCTCGGCGCACTGCCGCGCCGCTTTCGCCAACAACGCTTATTGATTGTGGGTTGCGGCGATGTCGGGCTGCGCGTCGCGAAGCAATTGCCAAAGCATGTGCGCTGTCTTGCGCTCACGTCTTCGCCCGAGCGTGCGCCGCAATTGCAGGCTCTGGGGATTCAGCCGTTGATCGGTAATTTAGACCACGCCGCCAGCCTGCATCGCTTGAGCGGCATCGCAGATCGCGTGCTGCATCTCGCGCCGCCGCCCACCGAAAACAAAGACCAATGGTGGCGCGATCCACGCACTTCGCATTTGCTGCAAGCTC
>JAYVJQ010000218.1:0-2785 GCA_043769055.1 Allobrachymonas sp. | reverse complement strand
TCAAAAAGCCTTCGTCACACTGCATGTAGGCGCAGGCACTTTTCAGCCCGTGAAAGCAGAAAACATTGCCGATCACACCATGCACTTTGAGCGCTACAGTATCCCGCCAGAAACGCTAGAAGCCATTCAAGCATGCAAAGCACGCAGTGGCCGCGTGATCGCCGTGGGCACAACCACGGTGCGCACGCTAGAGAGCTACGCGAAGAACAATCAAACCAGCGGCGACACGAATATTTTCATCACCCCCGGCTTCAGTTTCCAAATCGTAGACATGCTGATCACCAATTTCCACCTCCCCAAAAGCACGCTCATGATGCTGGTGAGCGCCTTCGCAGGCTATGAGCACATCATGGCGCTTTACAAAACTGCCGTGCAAGAGAGGTATCGGTTTTTCAGTTATGGGGATTCGATGCTGCTCAACCGCAAAGCTCAAGGCTTTTTCTCTTCCTTCTTCTCAGCCTCAGAATCCGATTTCTTAGGCAACTGACCCGAAGCGCCCACGCTCACCGAGCCACCACCTGCGCCTACGCCAACTGAGCCAGAGATCGTGCCGCCTGAGCCGACACTGACGCCAACTCCGCCTACTCGGCCAATAGGCACGCTGATACCCACGCTTGTGCCCACGCCTGCGCAAGCTGCAAGCGTTGCCGTGAGACTGAGTGCAGCCAAGAATTTAAGGCAAAAACGCGGGGTAGCCGGCATAGAGTCTGCGCAGAGCGCTATTGAATTGATAGTATCCGCCGAGGATGAAAAAGTAGGCATGAATTGCTCCTTGGCATGCAAAGCGCATGCTGTATGCCAGAGTGTCACATCAAACCGGGGTTCCCGTCCATACCCAGGAGTTTCGGATTGTTGGCGGTGAGCGGCTTGAGTACTTTTTGGGATTTCAGATACGTTTCCACCACATCCCAAATCGGTGGACCGGCGTTTTTGCTGGCCTCTTGCACCGGCGCCCAGCCTGCGACTTTGTAGGTTTTATTGGGGTCGATGAGTTGGCCGTTCAAGCGCATTTCTGAGATGCGCTCGCCCGATTTAGCATTCGGCGCGCAGGTGTAGCTCATGCCGCCCACGCGCACCATGTCGCCGCCCTGCTGGTAATACGGATCGGGGTTGAACAGGTTGTCGCACACGTCTTCCAAAATGATCTTAAGCATGTCGCCATTGATGTCAGACAGCGTCGTCCACGGGTAGGTGATGGCGGTTTGATCCATCACATGCTCGCGGGTGATTTGTTGGCCGGGCAGCAGCGATGTGCCCCAACGGAAGCCCGGGGAGAAGGCGATTTCTGCGCCGCGCACCTTCATGAGTGCATCGAGAATCACTTGGTCAAACGTGCCGGTGAAATTGCCTCGTCGATACAGCAGCCCTTCTGTCATGGCCAGCGGCTCTTCTAGCTTTGCTTTGAAGGGCGAGCGCACCTTGTCGATATAGGCTTGCATCTCTTTATCAGCGGGAAGCATATTGGCAAAAATCGGCAGTAAACGATAGTTCACCGCTTTCACCTTGCCTTGTTGCACATCAATATCCAGCACGCCAAGGAATTTGCCATTGCTGCCCGCATTGGTCACCAGCGTTTGCCCATCGGTGCGCGTGATCATCGTGGGCTTGGGCACACCATCATGCGTATGCCCGCCCAGGATCGCGTCAATGCCTGTGACGCGGCCAGCGAGCTTCAAATCCACATCCATGCCGTTGTGGCTGAGCAGCACCACGGCTTGCGCGCCTTGCGCCCTCGCCTCGTTGACCTGCTTTTGCAGCTCTTGCTCTTGAATGCCAAAAGTCCAGCTCGCGACCTGCCAGCTCGGGTTCGCAATCGGCGTGTAGGGGAAGGCTTGGCCAATGATGGCGACTTTCGCGCCATTCATTTCTTTGATCACGAAGGGCTTGAACACCGGGTCTTCAAAGTCTTTCGTCTTCACGTTTTGCGCGACGAAATCAATCTTTCCAGCGAAGTCTTTTTCGATGATCTGCTTAACGCGCTCTTCGCCATAAGTGAACTCCCAATGCGCCGTCATCACATCCACGCCCAGCAATTTGCTGGCATCGACCATGTCTTGCGCATTCGTCCACAGACTCGTCGCACTGCCCTGCCACGTATCGCCACCATCGAGCAGCAAGCAGCCCGGGCGCGAGGCTTTGAGGCGCTTCACAAGCGTGGCTAAATGCGCAAACCCACCCACCTTGCCATACTGCTTTGCGGCCCGCTCAAAATCCAAATACGTATGCGCATGCGCCTCGGCGCTGCCGGCCTTGAGCCCCGCGTATTTCAGCAAATGCTCGCCCACAAGATGCGGCACTTTGCCCCACATATTCGCAATACCAATATTCGCATCGGGTTCGCGGAAATAAATCGGCAAGAGCTGCGCATGGCAATCGGTCATGTGCAGCAAATGCACATTGCCCGTGCGCGGCACGTCATACAAACGCTGCGCCTCCTGCGCGCTCGCCTCGCGGCCAAACGGAAAACCGGCCACAGCAGCAGCCGTGAGGACGGAGGAGAATTCTCTGCGTGTGAGGTTCATGGCGTCTCTGGGTTGTCTTCTTTGTTATCAATTCGCAGCTGCGCTTTGGCCATAAAGTCATGCAGCTTGCGCTGTAGTAACTCTTGGCTGGGCAACAGCGTTAAATACTGCGCCACGCGGATATTGCTTTTATCCAATTGCAGCAGCTCTACATGCTCTTGATTTTTGTCAGCACACAAAATCAAACCAATCGGTGGGTTTTCACCCTCAAGCGTGTCATGCTTTTCCAGCCAGCGCAGATAGAGCTCCATCTGGCCTTTGTA
>JAYVJQ010000217.1:0-4875 GCA_043769055.1 Allobrachymonas sp. | reverse complement strand
GCACTGAAACATCGCCAACACTGAACTGTGTCACGCCAGCATTGGCCAAGACGTGCAGTGGATAGGCGCTGGCCAAAGCGGTAATCAGTGCGGTAAGTTGGAGACGGTTGTTATAGCGCATGGTGTTCTCCTGCAAATCTAAGGGGTTAAAACTCGCGACGAGCGATCAGGCTCGCGCTGGTTTTGCTGCTGTCATTGACGATGATGTTGGAATTGCTGCGATTGAGATTCAGCTGGGGTTTGATGCTCCAGTTCTGACTGATCTTCCAAGCTGCACCCACACTCAGGTCTAATTGCGTGTCGCGCCGCGTGATAAAAAACAGTGGATCAAGTCCGCCATAGCGGCGATTTTCTAAAGCGGCAGAGCCATACAAACTCCATTGGGCAGTCAGCGGCATTTGAACACCTGCGCGCAGGCCTGAAAGCTGATGACCCAGATGGGGGAACAGCGCATTGTCAATGCTCTCTCGACCGGCATAGACCCCCGCAAAATAAATGATACCGTTGCCTAGCTGCTGGGCAAAGCTGGTGCCTAGCACCGTGCGCCGAGCATCGCGATTGGGTTGCGAGGGGTAGTCAAGATTGGCGATTTGCAAATACGTGCCCCACTGGCGCGTTCCATCGGGGCGATAAGTCCATTCACCGGTCAGGCCCGTCAACTGACGCAGCGTTGAGCCGCCAATCGACGTGTGGCCAAGATTCATGACACCGGAAAATTCATGACGTTCTTCACGGTAGCTCACACCACCACTGGCATCGATTTGCTCGATATTGAATGCGCTGGCACTATTGCCATGCTTGCGCAAGCTGCCATTGGCGCTGCCAATCAAGGACCAGCGCGGTGCGAGGTTGGCGCGACCTGAGATACCAGCGCCCAGATGCAGATAGCTCGCATCGGTTTTGATACCAGCGGGCAAGAGGGTGACGACTGCACCGCCCAGCGCAGGTACAGCAAAACTAGATTGAGAAGGCCCGCTATTGACATTGCCGTCATAGCCGATTCCACCCTCCAGATACAGCTTCATCGAGGAACGCCCGGCCTCATCGACTTTGTCAATCGCCTGCAAAAACTCGTCTATGGTGCGGCCAACTCCTTCTGGCACACCCTCGGCCTTGGTTTCTTGAAGCAGCTTGCGGGCATTGGCTGTGTCGCCCACGGCGAACATCGCGCGGGCCAGTTCTGCTCTAGCGCGAGCGTTGCCGGGCTGCACGGCGAGTACGCGCTCGAGTGCGAAGATGGCTCGGGCAAATTGGCCCGTCTCGTTGGCGGCGATACCGAGAGCAGAATCAAAATCTGGGTCGCCAGCGCGTGTGCCTTCCAGTGGTGAGAGCAGATCAAATGCTTTTTGAGCTTGCTTAGCATTGACTGCCTCCATCGCTTCGCGCACAGGCGCATCGACCACAGCCCATGCTGGGGCTCCGCATAGCATCAATAAAGATAAGGGCCAATGCAGGCGGTTTCGTTTCATGCCGCGTTCATGGTTTGCGATACTTCTAGGTTTTGCGCGTTTCAGTGCTCTGTCATTGCGGGTGTTCATAGCAATCCTTATTTTTACAACTTCGCTGCAAACTTATACGTTTGCATTTCTCTCTCACCAATTAACGGCATTTGAAACGATTTGGAGGCATAAGGGAATCCCCCGTTTGCAAGTAATTTGTAAGCGTATAAGATAATGCTTATATTCTTATATTAATTTTTACTACTAAATTATTCAATTCGTACCATGCACCTAGTTTCTGAGCAATTCCAAGCGCCATTGAGTGAAATAGCGTCTTCGCAAGCGCAGGGAGAGTTTGCGCAATCGCAACAGGTGTTTGAAATGGCGGCGGAATTGTTCTCGCTTTTGTCAACACCGATACGGCTGCGAATTTTGAGCGCGCTGTGCCACGGCGAGCGCTCAGTCGGTGATGTATTGGCCCAGGTGGGCGGCACACAGCCCAATCTTTCTCAGCATTTGAGCGTGCTGTATCAATCGGGCATTTTGGCTAAGCGCAAAGAAGGTGCGCAAGTGTTTTACCGGGTACAAAGCGAGCGGGCGGTTGCACTGTGCCGCAGCGTGTGTACACAGGTGGCGATTGAACTGGATGAGCCGATGCAGTTGCCTGCCGCTGATCGGCTTTTGGCGCGGATATAAAAATGAACCAACGATTTCTTCAAAAAGCGCCGGAGAACTTTCTCTCGCGCGAGCAGATTCCACTTGCTAGGCAGGAGCTGAAAGCCGGTCGGCGCGGATTTATTTCTTCTGCATTTGCTACAGCTTTTGTAGCATCTAGCGCAGCTTTTATGCCGGCTAGAGCCCAATCGAACCCTGTATCGGGCCAAGGGGATCCGAATATTTTGGAGCTGCCTGCCCACAGCAAGGCGCTGGGCCAAGCAGTCGCTTCGCGGGGCTACGGCATTCCGAGCGCGTTTGAAAAAAACCTGCAACGCCGCGAAAGCCCAGGGCTCACGCGCGTCTCTCAAGCCAGCGTGAGTTTTACGCCGCTACAAGGCCTGTTTGGCATCATCACACCCAGCGGTTTGCATTTTGAGCGGCATCACCAAGGCTGGTGGGACATTGAGCCCGATAAGCATCGCTTCATGATCAATGGCTCAGAAGCTGGCATGCTGAAAAAGCCAATGGTGTTTACGATGGATGATTTGATGCGCCTGCCATCAGTGAGCCGGATCCACTTCATCGAATGCGGCGCCAACACCGGCATGGAATGGGGCAATGTGGCAGTGCCTACCGTGCAATACACGCACGGCATGATTTCGTGCAGCGAGTTCACCGGCGTGCCGCTGCGCCTCTTGCTAGAAATGTGTGGCGCAGATTTCAAGCGCGGCAAATTCGTGTTGGCTGAAGGCGCAGACGGCTCAGGCATGACGCGCACGATCCCGATGAGTTTGGTGATGAATGATGAAGTGCTGGTGGCCTATGGGCAAAACGGCGAGATGCTGCGGCCCGAGAATGGTTACCCACTGCGTCTCATCGTGCCCGGTGTGCAGGGCGTGAGTTGGATTAAATACCTGCGCCGCATTGAGCTGGGCGATAAGCCCTATGGCGCGAAAGATGAGGTGCTGCACTATATTGATTTGCTGCCTGATGGCACGCACCGGCAGTATTCCAGCATTCAAGAAGTGAAATCCGTGATCACCGGGCCTAGCGGCGGGCAGGTGCTGCTGGATAAAGGTGCGCACCAAATCACAGGCTTGGCTTGGAGCGGGCGCGGCAAGATCACGAAGGTCGACATCAGCGCCGATGGCGGCCGCAACTGGATGCCTGCGCGTTTGCAAACTCCTATTTTGTCAAAGTGTTTAACGCGTTTTAACTTGCCTTGGAGCTGGAACGGCAAACCCGCCCTCATCATGAGCCGCGCGGTCGATGAAACAGGGCATGTTCAACCCACTTACAGCGAGCTGCGCAAGGTGCGCGGAACTCGCACGACGTATCACAACAATGCGATTCAGACATGGCTGATCGAGGAAAGCGGCGAGGTGAAAAATGTTCAGCTTTCTTAAACTTGGGCGTTCTGAGATTCAAAGACAGGAACACAGAAAACACAGAAATTCCACAGAAAACACAGAAATGAAAGCCGGATTTCTTTTCTCTTTTTCTGTGTCTTCTGTGTACTTTCTGCGTTTTCTGTGTTTCCTTTTCTTCAGTTCGATATGCCTTCAAGCCACAGCCCAAACCAAGTTCGAGGGAATCGGCAGACCCGCCACACAAGCCGAAGTGAAAGCCTGGGACATTGACGTGCGCCCCGATTTCAAGGGTTTGCCGGCTGGCAAAGGCTCGGTCATTCAAGGCGAGAAGATTTGGGAGGCGCAGTGTGCTGGCTGTCACGGCAGTTTTGGTGAGAGCAATGAAGTCTTCACACCGATTGCGGGCAACACCACGGCCAAAGACATAGAAACGGGGCGAGTTGCAGCCTTGGTTCTCGGGTCTAACACTCCACAGCGCACCACGCTGATGAAGCTCTCTAGCTTGTCGACGCTGTGGGATTACGTCAACCGCGCCATGCCGTGGACTGCGCCAAAGTCACTGAGCGCCGATGAGGTGTATGCCGTGACCGCTTACATGCTCAATTTAGGCAATATCGTGCCTACAGATTTCACGCTGAGCGATACAAACATCCGCGATGTGCAAAATCGCCTGCCTAACCGCAATGGCAAAACCGCCGCGCATGCGATGTGGGTGAACAATGAGCTGGGAGGCACTCTCAAGCCTGATGTGCAAGGCTCAGCCTGCATGAAAGATTGCAAGGTGCAAGCCAGTGTGAGCAGCTTCTTGCCTGCGCATGCACGCGATGCGCATGGCAATTTGGCTGAGCAATCGCGCGGTGTGGGCGGCTCGCGCGGGGCTGACACCACCAAGCCGAGTACTGCTGTAGCCATGGTAGCCACTACAGCCGCAGTGCCTGCTGCAACCCCAGTTGTGAAGCAAAATCAACCAGTAGCCGGCAAGGAATCTGCGCAGAGTGCTATGAATTCAGGAGCAACTAGCGCTGCCTTGAAATCTGCCGATGTGATGCAAACGCTGCAAAAATTTGCCTGTGCGGCCTGCCACGGGATCGACACCAAACTGGTTGGCCCGAGCTTCAAAGAAATCGTGGCCAAACAAGGCAAACGCGCCGATGCGCAGGCCTACCTCGCTGGCAAGATCAAAGGCGGCGGGCAGGGGGTGTATGGGCAAATCCCCATGCCTGCGCAGAGCTTGAGCGAGGCAGAAGCTGCCCGTGTGGCGCAATGGCTGGTTCAAGGCGCTCAGAAGTAAGAAAGGGGCATATGCATATGGGCATTTCTATAAATCACCGTGAAATCCCCAACAACCTCCAGATACTGAGCGGCGTTAATAAGGCATCGCAGAACAAGCGCAGGAAAGCAAACCATGC
>JAYVJQ010000216.1:0-9862 GCA_043769055.1 Allobrachymonas sp. | reverse complement strand
CACGCGCATCACGACCGCGCTCAACCACAACTTCAAATCAGAAGGCAAAGTCCTCGTCAAGCCCGGCTGGCTCGCCATCTATGGCAAAGAAGCCGATGATGAAGTGGAAAAGAAGGAAGGCGAAAATTCCAAAATTCTCACCGCTGTGAAGCCCGGCGAAATGGTGCGCAATGAAACGGTGGAAGCCAAGGGCCTCAAGACCCGCCCACCCGCGCGCTACTCCGAGGCCACTCTGCTCGGCGCGATGGAAGGCGCAGGCAAATTTGTGGAAGACGACGAATTGCGCGAAGCCTTGAGCGAAAAGGGCCTCGGCACGCCCGCCACCCGCGCCTCCATCATCGAAGGCTTGCTCAACGAAAAATACATGCTGCGCGAAGGCCGCGAGATGATTCCCACGGCCAAAGCCTTCCAGCTCATGACGCTCTTGCGCGGCTTGGGCGTTGAAGAGCTGTCTAAGCCCGAGCTTACGGGCGAGTGGGAAAGCAAGCTCGCCCTCATGGAAAAAGGCAAGCTCACACGCGAAGCCTTCATGCTTGAGATTGCCGCGATGACCGAAAAAATCGTGCGTAAAGCCAAAGAGTACGACCGCGACACCGTGCCCGGCGATTACGCAACGCTACAAGCGCCATGCCCCAACTGCGGCGGCATCGTGAAAGAAAACTACCGGCGGTATACGTGTACTGGGCCCGAGGGAGCAGCAGAAGGTTGTGGCTTTAGCTTCGGCAAATCCCCCGCAGGCCGCACTTTTGAAGTGGCCGAAGTTGAAGAGTTTTTAACCAACAAACACATCGGCCCGCTTGAAGGCTTCCGCTCCAAAGCAGGCTGGCCCTTCGTGGCCGAGATGGTGATTAAATTCAGCGAAGAAGATAAAAACTGGAAGCTCGAATTCGATTTTGGCGATGAGGCACGAGCCGCGCAAACGGGTGAAATCGTTGATCTCTCCGCTGAAGTGTCGCTCGGCGCTTGCCCCAAATGCGGCGGCCCGGTCAAAGCCTTCGGCAAGAGCTACGTCTGCGAAAAATCCGTGCCCACCCATGAGCAGCCCACACCGAGTTGCGATTTCAAGAGCGGCCAAATCATCTTGCAGCAGCCGGTGGACCGCGAGCAAATGACCAAGCTCTTAGAAACCGGCAAAACCGATCTGCTCGACAAATTCGTCAGCATGCGCACCCGCCGCAGCTTCAAAGCCTTCTTGGCTTGGGACAAAGAAGCCGGCAAAGTGAACTTTGAATTCGAGGCGCGCGACAGCAAATACCCAGCGCGCAAAACTGCACCGAGGAAAACGGCTGCGGTCAAAACGCCAGCAGCCAAAAAGGTTGCCGCGAAGAAAGTACCCGCTGCGAAGAAAGTAGCGCCTAAGAAAACCGCAGCACCCAAAACCAAAGCTGCTCCAAGAGCAGGCACATTGAAGCCCAGCGCAGCGCTGGCAGCAGTCATCGGCGAAGGCTTATACGGCCGAGGCGAAGTCACCAAAAAGCTTTGGGACTACATCAAAGCCCACAACCTGCAAGACGCGAAAGACAAACGCACCATCAACGCCGATGCCAAACTCAAACTCGTATTTGAGAAAGACTCGGTCACGATGTTTGCGATTGCTGGCTTGATTGGTAAGCATTTGAGCTGATGATGCGCGCATCTGCTATGACAAAACCCAGCCGCCTTGTGGCAAAGTAAAAAGGCGGTTGCACCAACAAGGCCGGGCAGCACCCGAAAATGCTATAATCAAAGGCTTCGCTGCGAAACTCCATACGAATTGCAGCAACATTCCAACCATTTTCGCTGTTGCTTCCATTGGGAAGCGGCGGTTCGCTTTAGGAGCCCATCATGGCCGTTCAGCAAAACAAAAAATCGCCGTCCAAGCGCGGCATGCACCGTTCACACAACGCCCTCGTGGCTGCCAACGTGATCGTTGATAATTCCTCTGGCGAAGCTGGTCTGCGTCACCACATCAGCCCCAATGGCATGTACCGTGGCCGTCAGGTGATCAAACCTAAGCAAAACGCTGCTGAGTAAAACTCAAGCTGCCTGATTCGGGCGGCTGCGTTTGTTAACATGAAGCCCGCTGCAAGTTATTGCAACGGGCTTTTTTTATGTTTTTTAGATCAAAAACAGCACTTAGCCGGCATAGAATATGCGCGTAGTGCTATCAAAATAGAAGTATGAGCGAGACACCTCCAAGCCCCTTGATCTCCTCTGCCATCACCGTTACGTTGGCGGTCGATTGCATGGGCGGCGATCATGGTGTGACCTCGACCTTGCCTGCTTGCCAAGCGTTTTTAGACAGTCACCCCACTGCCCAGCTCTTACTCGTCGGGCTGCCTGATGCCTTGAGCGGTTTTGCTCATCCGCGCGCGCGCAGCGTGCCTGCCAGCGAAGTGGTGACGATGGACGACCCACTGGAAATCGCGCTGCGCAAGAAAAAAGATTCCTCCATGCGCGTGGCAATTACCCAAGTGAAAGCGGGTGCAGCGCATGCTGCCGTCTCCGCTGGCAACACGGGCGCGCTCATGGCGATTGCCCGCTATCTGCTCAAAACGCTGGATGGCATTGACCGCCCGGCGATTGCCACGCAGTTGCCTAATATCACTGGCGGCCAAACCACGGTGCTCGATTTGGGCGCGAATGTAGATTGCCAGCCAGAGCATTTGTTCCAATTCGCCATCATGGGTTCGGCCTTGGTCTCGGTACTGAAAAACGATGAAAACCCAACAGTCGGCCTGCTCAACATTGGTGAAGAAGTCATCAAAGGCAACGAAATCATCAAAAAAACCGGCGAATTGCTGCGATCTGCTGCTAAAAATGGGGATTTGAATTTCTATGGCAATGTTGAAGGCAATGATATTTATACCGGCGTGACCGATATTGTGGTGTGCGACGGTTTTGTGGGCAATGTCGCACTGAAGGCCAGCGAAGGCTTGGCCAAAATGATCGGCCAGTTCTTGCGTGATGAGTTTTCTCGCAATATCTTCACCAAAACCGCTGCCATTGGCTCTTATTCGGTGCTAAAAGCGTTTAAAAATCGCGTGGACCATCGCCGCTACAACGGTGCAGCGCTACTCGGCTTGCGCGGATTGGTTTTTAAAAGCCACGGCTCAGCGGATGCGGTGGCTTTTGAGGCTGCTCTGGCTAAGGCGTATGAAGCGGCCAGTCATGGGCTGCTGGCGAAATTGCAGGCTCGTATTGCGCATGCCGCGCCTGTGTTGGCTGCGGCTGAGGATTTGAGTAAGGCTTAGATTGAAGTCAATACGGAACACAGAAAGCACAGAAATCGCACAGAAAACACAGAAAAAATACAAGAAAACTATTTTGTTCTGGAACACATAAGCCCAACTGTAATTTGGAGTCTTTCTGTGTTTTCTGCGTCATTTCTGCGTTTTCTGTGTTCCGCATTTTCTTCTTCGTATGCCTAGGCACTTGGAAGTCGATAGCAATATGGCAAACTCTGAGTCATGACAGTTTCACGACAAGCTACGCTCATGTATTCCCGCATCACCGGCACAGGCAGCTATTTGCCCGCCAATAAGCTCACCAATTCCGATCTGGCTGCCAAGTTAGCGCAAGATGGCATCGAAACATCCGACGAATGGATCGTTGAGCGCACGGGCATTCGCAACCGCCACTTCGCCGCCGCCGACCAATCGGCCAGCGATCTTGCGCTGCCTGCCTGCGTGAGCGCATTGCTGGCTGCGGGCAAAACCGCCTCCGATGTGGATTTGATCATCTGCGCCACTTCCACGCCCGATATGGTGTTCCCCTCCACGGCTGCGATCTTGCAGCACAAGTTGGGTCAGTTTTTTGAACAAAATCGGCAGGTAGCCGGCATAGAATATGCGCAGAATGCTACTGAATCAATAGCGCCACGTAGCATCGCAGGCTGCCCCGCATTTGACGTGCAAGCCGTGTGCAGTGGCTTCGTTTATGCGCTCACCGTGGCTGACGCGATGATCAAAACGGGCGCTGCCAAATGCGCCCTTGTGGTTGGCTCTGAAGTGTTCAGCCGTATCCTAGATTTCAAAGACCGCACCACTTGCGTGCTGTTTGGCGATGGCGCGGGCGCAGTCGTTTTGGAAGCGTCCGACACCCCCGGCATCTTGGCCAGCGAGCTGCATGCCGATGGCAAACACGTGGGAGTGCTTTGCGTGCCCGGCACCGTGAGCGGTGGCCAGATCTTGGGGGATCCGACGCTCAAAATGGATGGCCAAGCCGTGTTCAAGCTCGCCGTGGGTGTGTTGGCCGACGTGGCCCGCTCGGTATTGGCCAAAGCCGGCAAAACCGAAGCAGATATCGATTGGCTCATCCCCCACCAAGCCAACATCCGCATCATGCTGGGCACCGCCAAAAAGCTCAAACTGCCTGAGAGTAGAGTCATCGTCACCGTCCAAGACCATGGCAATACGTCTGCTGCTTCGATTCCATTGGCACTCGATCATGGCGTTCGCAGCGGCCAGATTCAAAAAGGCCAAACGCTCATGCTCGAAGGCGTGGGCGGTGGGTTTACTTGGGGTGCGGTATTGCTCACGCTATGAGGCGCATCGTGTTGGATGATCTGCGCGGCGAGCCGGTTCGCCTGCTGCTTGATTTGAGCTTACGTCCAAAGCAGCATCACTGCTGCCATCAGCACCATGCCCACATCTTCAACGATGGTCACCGTGCTCATGGGCAGTTGAAACACCGTGCCAAGACAAGCGCAGCGAATCTTGGTGTTGCTCAACACGGCGCGAATCACGCCAATTGCTGAAAACCCCATCACGATCAAGGTAGCCCATGCTGTGAGTGTGGGTAGAAAGTTGGCTAAATAGGCCATACCCAAGCCCAGCTCGACAAATGGGTACAGATAGCCCCAGCCTTTCCACCGCGCGGCGAGCAGGTCGTAACCCGCATAAGCATCTGCAAAAGCACACAGGTCGAGCAATTTGAAAAACGCGAAAACGAGGAAAAACCCCGCCATGAAATAGCGCATCGTCTCCATCCCCGAAATCGCACCTAAGCCCATGCCGTGGCCTGCGTGTTGACCCAGTTGCACCAGCACACTCGCGCCAAGAATGAAGGCCAAGATCATCAGCAATGGGCGATAGGTTTGCAGCCAGCTATTTTGCGATGTTGATCCGGCACGACGAAGTCTGAAATTTCCGTTCGGGCTGAGGTATCGAAGCCCCCGCGAGCCCTTCGATACCTCAGGGCGAACGGTTGATACATCGTCGGGCCGAAGCAATGAATCGTCTACCACTTCATTTTTGATAGCAATCTGCGCAGATTCCATCCCGGCTACTGGTTGTTTTTCCTTCAAATAATCTATTCTGTATTGTCCCAAACCAGCCACTGCGGTTTGCATGGCCGAAAGAGTAGCATCCGCGTGCACACCCCGCAAGCGCGCCTGCATTGGCTCAAGCGTCACGCTCACCTCATCTGCAAAAGGCTGCAAAGCCTGCTCGATTTTTCGCACGCAATTGACGCAATGCAGGCCGGTGAGGGCATAGGTTTGCTCGGTAGTTAAGTTGGGTGTATTCATGAAATGGATTAGAAACCTTCAAGCAACTTGAAGGTCAAGCGTTTTTATGTACGCTGTTGCAATGTGTGAACACGCTCAGCCAAAATTCGCTCGGCCAGCGGTAACAAGCGCCGTTTGAGCTGTTTGCCGAGCAAGGCCAAGGTCACAATCGAGGCGAGCAATAAACTCAAGCCCACATAAGCAGCCCAGCGCGGATCAAGCTGCAAGCCCAGCTGACCCAAGCCATACCCAATGGCAATCACTGTGCCAGCCCACAGCAGCGCGCCCAAGCCATCGATGAGCAGATGCCGCAGCCAAGGCAGCAGCGATGCGCCTGCGCCTAAGCCCACGAGCGTGAACGAGCCTTTGGCAAAACGATAGCTGCTCAAAATCAAAGTGCTGTAGCGCTCCACCCCCGCGCTGGCCAAGGCCACCCAAGGCGCTAGGCGGGGAAAGTTGCGCAGCACCCAAGGGGAGAGAAAGCGCCCCGCTGCAAAGCGCAGCTGCGCACCCGCCATACTGCCCAGCACAGTGAGCAAGAGCAGCAGCTCCACGCGCAGCGCGCCCTGCGCTGCTGCATAGCCGGCCACCATCGGCAGCGGGCCAGTTTTAGCCAGCGCATAAGCCAGCAGCAGGCCATAGACCCAAGCGTCGTAGCGCGCAATCCAAGCGAGGAGTTCGGGTAGGGTCATGGCAGTCGCGTAGGTTTATTTCACTTCAAAGCGCACAGCATTGGTTTTGCCACCTAATGTGACCATGGCCACGCCCTTGGTGCCTTTGGCGACTTTGAAGCTGCCTTTGGCCTCTAACTTGTCGCCAGCAGGAGCGAGATCCAGTTCTGATTTTTCACTTCCGTTAAGCAAAGTGACTTTGGCTTTGCCACCTTCAACTTTGACTGCTTTGCCGTGATCGCGTGCGTAGATTTGAATCACATCAGGTTTGGCAACCACTTCATAGTCCACATCTTTCACCTCGACCACAATGCCGCCGTGCTTAGCGCTGTGATCGTGTCCGCCAGGGGCCGCATAGGCCATAGAGTAGCCCAGCGACAAAGCCGAAGTCAAAATAAGTGCAGAGATTTTCATAAGATTTCCTTTTTAGGAGGGGTTGAAGAAACGATAAACAATAAAACTAGCGCCTGCATAAATCACATTTGTAATGGCGATGGCGCAAGCGAATGCGAGCCAAAAAGACCAGCCACGAGAAATGAAATAGGGCAGCAACAAAAACAGCGGCAAAGAAGCCAAAACCAACCAAAAAATCTGCAAGCTCAATTGACCAATTTCTTTTGGATTTTGGCCATCAATGTAGAGCCACATGAACGCCAGCAACGAAGTCAGAGGCAAAGCGGCCAATACCGCGCCCGCCCACGAGCTGCGTCTGGCAAGCTCGGTAATCGCAACCAGCATGGCAGCCGCGATGGCGTATTTGGAGATCAAGTAAATCATGTGGGGCTGCCTTTAAAACGCTTCTTGCTGTGAACTGTTGACAAGCGCTTCAACAGATTTGCGACCAAATAACCACACCATCGCTGGCGTGAGGAATGAATCGAGCAAAGTGCAGGTGATGAGGCCAGAGAAAATCACCACAGCCACTGGATGCAAAATTTCTGTGCCCTGCATATCAGCTTCAAACAGCAAGGGCGCAAGCGCCAAAGCCGCGACCAATGCCGTCATAAGTACGGGCGTGAGCCGCTCTTGCGAGCCGCGCAGCAGCATCTTGATGTCGAATTGTTCATCCTCGAACGCTACGAGGTTGATGTAGTGAGACACCTTCAAAATGCCATTGCGAATAGCGATGCCTGCCAGCGTGATAAAGCCTACCAGCGCCGCCACGGATAAGGGTTGCCCAGAAATCCACAAGCCAATCACTGCGCCCACCAAAGCCAGCGGGATGTTTGACATGATGATGGCAGCCAGCGTCCAGGAGCGGTAGCGCGTGTAGAGAATTAAGGCGATCAAAATCAATGAGCCAATCGAGAGCAGGCCGATCAGGCGAGAGGCTTGCTCTTGCGCTTCAAATTGCCCGCCGATGGTGATGAAGTAGCCCTCTGGCAAAGCCACTTGGGCAATCGCAGCGCGGCTGTCTTTAACAACCTCGCTGAGCGCGCGGCCTTGAGCATTGGCAGAAATCACAATGCGCCTGCGGCCATCATCGCGACTGATTTGATTGGGGCCATCGCCTTCTTCAATGCTGGCCAGTTGCGACAGCGGCACGCGCCCAGCGGGCGTGTCGATGAACACATTAGCCAAACCATCGATGCCGCGCGCACTCTCGGGCAAGCGCAGCACCAAATTGAAGCGGCGGCTGCCTTCAATCACCTGCGAGACCTGCTCGCCATCAATCAGCATTTGCAGCTCGCGCAGCAGCATCGCAGGCGAGAGGCCGTAGCTGGCGGCTTTATCGTAATTGACTTGCACACGGATTTGCGGCGTGAGCACCTGCTTTTCAACCTCCAAATCCACCATGCCCGGCACAGCGCTCAATCGCTGGCGCAAGCTTTCTGCTTGGGCACGCAAGATATCCAAATCATCCCCAAAGATTTTGATGGCGATTTGCGAGCGCACGCCTGAGAGCATGTGATCGATGCGGTGGCTAATCGGCTGGCCGATGGCAATCGCAGCAGGCAAATTCACCAAGCGCGCGCGCATATCGGCATATACCTGTTCCACTGGGCGCTCGCTGCGCTTGAGGCCAATATCGAGCTCGCTCACATGCACGCCCTCGGCATGCTCATCCAGCTCGGCCCGGCCTGAGCGGCGGCCCACGTATTGCACTTCGGGAATATCAGCCAAGGCTTTCTCGGCAATTTGCCCAATGCGCGTTGATTCGGCCAAGGTGGTGCCGGGATTCAATCGCAAGCCAATCAATGCCACGCCTTCATTGAATGGAGGCAGAAAAGTCGTGGGGAAAAACGGCACAGAAGCGACGGCCGCGATCACGCTCACCAAAGCCCCGATCAACCAGCGGCGTGGGCGATTGAGTACGGATTGAAGCGCGCCGCGATATTTAGATTTCACCCATGCTTGGATTCTTGTATCGCCGTGATCCAGCGTTTTCATCTGGGGCAGCAGGTAATAAGCCATCACGGGGGTGAGCGTGAGCGAAATAATCATCAAGCCCAAGAGCGAGACGATGTAGGCAATAGCAAGCGGTTGCATCAGCCTGCCTTCCACACCGGGCAAGAAAAATAGCGGAATCAGCACCAACATGATGATGACTGTGGCCACCACGATGCCCGAGCGCACTTCTAATGTGGCCTTGGCGATCAGCGTGAGTGGATTGATTCGCGATTCAGGGTGCGCTTGGCGATTGAGTTGCAAGCGCCGCAACACATTTCTACGCCCACCACCGCATCATCAACCAATTCGCCAATCGCAATGGTCAGGCCCCCCAATGTCATGGTGTTGATGCTCAGCCCAAAATATTTGAAGACCAAAATCGCCAACATCATCGACAATGGAATCGCAGCCAAAGAAATAAGGGTGGTGCGAATATTTTGCAAAAAGAAATACAGCACCAATGCCACCACCAAGGCTGCCATCATCAGCTTGCTTTGCAAAGTGCTGATAGAAGTCTCAATGAAACTGGCTTGACGCATGGTGATCTTGGGCTCGCCCATGCCTGTAGGCAAGCCTTTCTTGGTTTCCATCAACGCTTGCTCAATTTGCCGAGTGAGCGCCACGGTGTCCGCTCCGGGCTGCTTTTGTACGCCCAGAATCACAGCAGGTTGCCCGTTGTAGCCCGCATCGCCACGCCGCAGCGCGGGCGCGAAGCTCACGCTGGCGACTTGAGCCAGCGCGATGCTGCGGCCATTTTTATAGCTCACCGATAAGCGTTGCAAATCTTCGATGCGCTGGGTGCGGCCTAAATTGCGAATCAGATATTCGCGCGAATTGATTTCTAAAAATCCGCCGCTCGAATTGTTAGAAAAGCCATTGAGCGCTTTTGCAATGTTCTCCAAGGTCACGCCCAACGCCGCCATTCGCGCGGTATCGGGTTGCACTTGGTATTGCCGCACCTCGCCGCCAATGGGGATCACCTGCGCCACGCCGGGAATCGTGAGCAAGCGCGGGCGCAGCACAAAGTCTGCATACTCGCGCACCGCCATCGGTGTGGTTTTGGCAGTATCCACAGGCAAAGCCATCAGCATGATCTCGCCCATGATGGAGCTGATGGGGCCCATGCCCACATGCGCTGCACCTTGGGGCAATTGCTCGCGCACCTGCGCCAAGCGCTCGCCCACCATTTGCCGCGCACGGTAAATATCGGTACTCCAATTGAAGGTGATGTAGACAAAGCCCAAGCCCACGCTAGAGATGGAGCGAACGCTCTCCACACCCGGAATGCCTGCCATCGCAGTTTCCAGAGGCA
>JAYVJQ010000215.1:0-35584 GCA_043769055.1 Allobrachymonas sp. | reverse complement strand
CACGCGGCCACTTTGCTCGCTGGAGGTCAGGCCCACCCAAGGGCGCTTAGAAAGCTTGCTGCTGCCAGTTTGCAGCATCTCGCTCATGATGGGCTTGAGCAAATCGACGGGCACGAACATATTGCCCGGCAGGCGCACGTTTTGCCCCATCGCATCCATCACGAATAAGCTGCCCACACCGATCAGCTCGCCTTTTTGATTGAACAGCGGTGCGCCCGAGTGGTTTTGCATGGGTGGGCTGGTGAAGAGGGCGTTGTCGATGTGGTATTCCCAATAGCCAGAGAAGGCGCGTTTGCTTACCAGTTGGGTCATGTTGACATCGGCATCATCGTCAGCTGATGCGCCGGTGCCGGCCATTAAGGGTTCGCCGGTTTTGATGTCTGCCGTGCCGCCCAAGCTCACTGCTTGAATTCCGCGCAATGGCACCACAGGGCGAATCAGGCCAAAGCCAGTGGCCAAGTCGTAGGCCACGACACGGGCGGGCACGGTTTTTTTGTCTGCCGTGATGATCTGCACCTCATCGGCCTCTAGGATCAAGTAGCCAATGGTCACCACCAAGCCATCAGCGCCAATGACCACGCCAGAGCCGCTGCGCTGCGTGCCTAAGGTCTCAGCAGAGCGTGCGCCATCCGCCGCTCGCACCTGCACGCCCACCACGGCAGCTTGCGCTTTGGTGAGGGCGTTGATAGTGTCTTGTACGCTGGCGTTGACTGCGGGGAGCGGTGTGGCAGCGCTGGCTATGCCCATTGCGGCAAAGGCGGCAAGCGCGGTGGCAAATGCTGCGATTAATTGACGAGAAAACAATCCAAGGCGGTGCTTCATAGATGCTCCTGTTGCTGTACTCATCTTGCGCTTAATGTGCGGAGCTTGCAAGCGCTGTATGCGTGAAGCCATATGTCAGACGAGGAAGCGCGAATCAGCTGCGAAATTTGCGTGTCAAGCCTTTTTTACCTGTGTTTGAGAAAGCCCACAGACTCGGGCGGGTTTTGACTGAAATACAACTGGCTGCAATTTCACCTGTTAAATTTTATTCAATGCCCTAATTTGGTGCGTTTTAATATGCAATGGTTTTTCATACCCAAAAAGGCTAAAATCTAGGCTCACGTTCAACCAATTTGGATATATCAAGGGCATTGAAGTTCACGATATGGGATGCCCACAGGCTGTCCACCAGCCATCCACAGGCAGCCCCCATGATTGATGCCCAGTTACCCCCAGAAATTGTGAATAAGTTGTTGATAAGTTGTCGTTGCAAGTCCGCAACGACTGAAAATTAGAGAATTTTCCCCTGCACATGAAGCGCCCTTGCCCTACAATGAAAGTCCAACTATCGCAGTTGCCAATTGATTGTTGGTTTACAGGGCGCGTCACACAAACGACGCGCCCTTTTTCTTGCGCGTTGTGAACACGTCATCCTAAGTGTCATACGGATCAAGCACTTAAAGAACTAGTTTGAGATTTTTGTTGATGAAGCACATTAGAAATTTTTCCATCATCGCGCACATCGATCATGGCAAATCCACGCTTGCAGATCGCTTGATTCACCGCTGCGGCGGCCTCACAGATCGTGAGATGAGCGAGCAAGTGCTCGACTCAATGGACATTGAAAAAGAGCGAGGGATAACCATCAAGGCACAGACCGCTGCGCTGCAATACACAGCGCGTGATGGCCAGATTTACAACCTCAATTTGATCGACACGCCCGGCCATGTGGACTTCTCGTATGAAGTCTCTCGCTCGCTTTCTGCATGCGAAGGCGCGCTGCTAGTGGTCGATGCATCGCAAGGTGTTGAAGCGCAAACCGTGGCCAACTGCTACACCGCGCTTGATCTCGGCGTCGAGGTTTCTTGCGTGCTCAATAAAATGGATTTGCCGCAGGCCGATCCTGAAGGCGCAAAAAAAGAAATTGAAGAAGTGATTGGCTTGGATGCCAGCGATGCAATTGCGATATCGGCCAAAACCGGCATGGGCATCGATGAAGTGCTGGAGATGGTGGTGGCGAAAGTGCCGCCACCGCGTGGTAACCCTGATGGCCCGCTGCGCGCCATGATTGTGGACAGCTGGTTTGACAGTTATGTGGGCGTGGTGATGCTGGTGCGCATCGTCGATGGCCGCTTGCTCAAGGGCGACAAGATTTTGATGATGGCCAACGGCTCGCAATACAACGCGGACAGCATCGGCGTATTCACCCCCACGGATGAGCCGCGCAAGTCGCTCGAAGCTGGCGAGGTGGGCTACATCATTGGCGGTATCAAAGAGTTGAAGGCCGCTCGCGTGGGCGATACGGTCACCCGCGTAATCACGCGCGGCGATTTGGGCATGATGAACATTGCGCCAGCCACCGAGCCGTTGCCGGGCTTCAAAGAAATTCAGCCCCAGGTGTTTGCCGGGCTGTATCCAAGCGAATCAAGCGAGTATGAGCAACTGCGCGATGCATTGACCAAGCTCCAATTGAACGACTCTGCATTGCGCTTTGAGCCTGAAGTCTCGCAGGCGTTGGGCTTTGGTTTCCGCTGCGGCTTCCTCGGCCTGCTGCACATGGAAATTGTGCAAGAGCGCTTGGAGCGCGAGTTCGATCAAGATTTGATCACGACTGCGCCTAGCGTGGTGTATGAAGTGCTCACCGGCGGCAAAGACCCTGAGACGCTGCTGGTCGAGAACCCCTCCAAGATGCCCGAAGTCTCGCGCATCGAAGAAATCCGCGAGCCGATTGTGGAGGTGCATATTTATGTGCCGCAAGAATACGTGGGCTCAGTGATGACGCTGGCCAATCAAAAGCGCGGCGTGCAGCTCAATATGGCTTACAAAGGCCGCCAAGTGGTGTTGACGTATGACATGCCGCTGGGCGAGATCGTGCTGGACTTTTTTGACAAGCTCAAATCTGTGAGCCGGGGCTATGCCTCGATGGATTACGAGTTCAAGGAATACCGCGCCTCGGATGTGGTGAAGGTAGACATGCTGCTGAACTCCGATAAGGTCGATGCGCTGTCCATCATTGTTCACCGCACGCAGGCGACCTATCGCGGTAGGGCGGTTGCGGCCAAAATGCGCGAGATCATCAGCCGCCAAATGTATGACGTGATCATTCAAGCAGCCATTGGTGGCAACATCATTGCGCGTGAGACAATCAAAGCCTTGCGCAAAAACGTGCTCGCTAAATGCTACGGCGGCGACATCACGCGCAAGAAGAAGCTCTTGGAAAAGCAGAAGGCGGGTAAAAAACGCATGAAGCAAATCGGCACGGTAGAAGTGCCCCAAGAAGCGTTTTTAGCTATTTTGCAGGTGGAAGATTGATGAGCGAGAAGTTAACGAAATTGATGCCTAGCGTCACCGCACTCGTGCTCGGCGCGTTTGTGGCCTATTGCGCGGCTTGGTATTTCAATGCAGTGCAAAGTAATTTTTCGCTGATATTGTTTATTGCCACTGTGCTGACTGGTGTTTATTGGTTGCTGGAGCGATTCATCTTTTTGCCCGGCCGCGCTAAAGCGGCTGCCTTAATTGAAGAGCAGGCCATCGCTCGCCAAGCCGAGCTGGCCAAGATGGGCATCAGCCAAACCGAGATTCACGCCAAGGAAATGACTGCTTCTAAAGATGTGGTCTTGCAGCAACCTTGGTGGCTGGATTGGACGGCGGGGCTATTCCCGGTGATCTGTATTGTGTTTTTGCTGCGCTCGTTTTTGTTTGAACCCTTCAAAATTCCCACAGGCTCGATGATTCCCACGCTGTGGGTGGGCGATTTGATTTTGGTCAACAAATACCACTACGGCGTGCGCTTGCCGGTGATCAATAAAAAAATCATTGAGGTGAACCAACCCGCGCGTGGCGATGTGATGGTGTTTCGCTACCCGCCTGACCCGAACGTGGATTACATCAAGCGCGTGGTGGGCGTGCCGGGTGATGAGGTGAGCTATTTGAACAAAGAGCTGCGAGTCAACGGGAAAGTCGTGCCGCGAAACAAATTGCCGGATTTTTTTGACGAAACACAAACCACTTATATCCCGCAGTTTGAAGAGCAGCTGCCCGGCATGGCGGGGCCGCACAAGCTGCTGATTTACCCAAATGCCACTTTGGGTAATTCACCGCTACTCAAATTTCCACATTTTGAAAATTGCAACTACAGCATCGAGGGCGTGAGCTGCAAAGTGCCTGCGGGCCACTACTTCATGATGGGCGATAACCGCGATAATTCACAAGATTCTCGCTACTGGGGCTTTGTGCCCGAGCAAAACATTGTGGGAAAGGCCTTTTATGTGTGGATGAATTTTGGTAATCTACGCCGAATTGGTTCTTTTGATTGATATAGCTACCTCTTGGGTGGTTGGAAAGTAAATGATGAAAACTCAACAACGTGGTATTTCAATGCTTGGCCTGCTTTTTGTGGGCATTGTGTTGGCTTTTGGAGGAGTGGTGGGTGCGCAAGTAGTGCCCACCTTGCTGGAATATCAAGCCATATTGAAGGCCGTGAAAAAAGTTGCTGGCGAGAGCACGACGGTGGCTGAGGTGCGCAACAGTTTTGAGAAGTCTCAAAATATTGAGGATTTCAAGGCAATCAGTGCAAAAGATTTAGAAGTTACGAAAAACGGCGACACCATCGTGGTGAGTTTTGCTTATAACAAAGAAATTCACTTGGGTGGCCCTGCGTATTTGCTTCTGAAATATTCTGGCACTAGCGCCAAGTGAGTCCACAGTTTGTGAGCGAGGGCGCGGCGCATGTCTGATGCCTTGTTGGCGTTGCAGCGGCGTCTGCAACACGATTTTTCTAAGCCTGCCTTGCTTACTCAGGCGCTCACGCACCGCAGCTACAGCGCTGATCACAATGAGCGCTTGGAGTTTTTAGGCGATTCGGTGCTCAATTTGGCAGTCTCGGGCATGCTCTACAAAGCGCTGGGCACTTTGCAAGAGGGTGAGCTCTCGCGCGTGCGCGCCAATCTCGTCAAGCAAGATACGCTGCATGCGCTGGCGCAAGAGTTGTATTTGGGCAGCTTGATTCGCTTGGGCGAGGGCGAGCTGCGCTCAGGTGGTGCCAAGCGCCCATCGATCTTGGCTGATGCTTTGGAGGCTGTGATTGGTGCAGTTTATTTAGACGCAGGCTTTGAAAAAGCCTCAGCCTTGGTGCACCGACTGTTTGACAAAGTGCAGATCAATCCTGAGATGCCCGCAGCAGGAAAAGACCCTAAAACAGAGTTGCAAGAGTGGCTGCAAGGGCGCAAAATGAAGCTGCCGCAATACGAGGTGATGAGCATCACAGGTGCGGCGCACCGTCAAACCTTTGAAGTGCAATGCGCCATTGGCGAGATGGCGCTTGAGGTGCGTGGCTTTGGCGCATCGCGCCGTGCTGCAGAGCAAGAGGCTGCGGGCTTGATGCTCAAGCAGATCAAGACCCCGGTTGCATAAATTCCTACAACTCCTATTTTGATAGCGAACCACGCAGATTCTATGCCGGCTACTACCCCAAAAAGCTCTAAAAATAACCCAGAAACTGGCTCTGATGCCCTGCTGGATGCCTTCTTTCAAGCCCCATCCGAATCGTCTGCCCAAGTTGTCGAACCGACTGGCCCACAGCGCTGCGGCATGATTGCTATCGTGGGCAAACCCAATGTGGGCAAAAGCACCTTGCTTAACGCACTGGTGGGTCAGAAGGTTAGCATCACTTCGCGCAAGGCGCAAACCACGCGACATCGTATTCTGGGCATCCGCAGCCTAGGAGCAGCGCAATTCGTGTTTGCGGACACACCGGGCTTCCAAACCCGCCACGGCACGGCGCTGAACCGCTCGCTGAACAAAACCGTCACCGGTGCTGTGAGCGGCGTGGATTTGATCTTGCTGGTGGTGGAAGCGGGCCGCTTGTCTGGCGCAGATGCCAAAGTGCTCTCGCTTTTGGGCAAGCAAGCCAAGGGCGTGCCTGTGGTGCTCATTGCCAACAAGCTCGACACCGTGAACCGCCGCGCCGATATTGCGCCGTGGTTGCAAGAGGTGCATGCCAAGGGCATGGGCGCAGCGTCGGATATTGAAGAGGGTACAGAATTGCCCACCGATTTGAAGTTTGCAGAAATCTTTCCGATGAGCGCCAAGCAGCGTAAAGACATCGAGCGCCTGCTCAGCGTGTGCGAGAAATACCTGCCCGAGCAGCCGTGGATTTACACCCAAGAAGAAATCACCGACAAATCGGAGCGTTTCATGGCGGGCGAAGTGGTGCGCGAAAAGCTGTTTCGCTTCACGGGCGATGAGCTGCCCTACACCAGCACCGTGGTGATTGATCAGTTCAAAGTAGAGCCAGGCAAAACTGCCAAGCGCTTCGTCAAAATCGCCGCTACGATCATTGTTGAGCGCGATTCGCACAAAGCCATGGTGATTGGCGCTGGCGGCGAAGGCTTGAAGCGCATGGGAACTGAGGCTAGAGAAGAGCTAGAGCGCCTGATGGATGCCAAAGTATTCCTGCAACTTTGGGTCAAGGTGCAAGGCGGCTGGGCAGACAATGCAGAGCGGGTGAAGAGCTTCGGCTACGAATAAGTCGCATACTAGATGCTATTAATTACATAGCAAACTACGTAGATTTTGTGCCGGGTAAATGCCGATTCCGCTTCAAAACTAACGTTCAAAGCTTGGCTAATCGCTCTAGAGCCGATTGCAGCGTTTCATCTTTCTTTGCAAAGCAAAAGCGCACCACACGTTGGTCAAAGCCATTGCCATAAAACGCCGACAATGGAATCGCCGCCACGCCAATTTCCGTTGTGAGCCATTTGCAAAAATCTGCCTCGCTCAAATCGCTCACTTCGCTGATGTCCACGCATTGGAAATAGCTGCCTTGCGTGTGCAAAGGCTTGAGGCGGGTTTTGCGAATGCCAGCTAAAAACAAATCGCGTTTGTGTTGATAGAAAGCAGGTAGCTCCAGATAAGGCGCTGGATTGGCCATGTAAGCGGCCAGCGCGTGTTGCACAGGCGTGTTGACTGTGAATACATTGAACTGATGCACCTTGCGAAACTCAGCCGTGAGGCTGGCGGGCGCGGCCACGTAGCCCACCTTCCAGCCTGTGACGTGATAGGTCTTGCCAAAGCTGCTCACGATGAAGGCGCGCGCGGCAAGGCCCGCAAATCGCGCGGCGCTTTGGTGCTGTGCGCCGTCAAACACCATGTGCTCATACACCTCATCGCTGATCAGTAGCACCTCGGTGGGCGCGAGGATCTCTTGCAGGCGAAGCATTTCTGCCTCGCTCCAAATCGTGGCGCTGGGGTTGTGCGGGCTGTTGATGAGGATGGCGCGGGTTTTTGGGGTGATCGCGGCTGAGATGAGGTCAAAGTCAGGGCGGAAGGTCTTTGGCGTTAAAGGAACTCGCACCACTGTGCCGCCTGCCAGCTCAATACTGGGCACATAGCTGTCGTAGCAAGGCTCCAATACGATCACCTCATCACCGGGCCTTACAGTAGCGAGGATGATGGTAATGATGCCTTGCGTGGCCCCAGCTGTAATGGTAATTTCATCATTGGCCGAGTATTGGCGTGCGTGGAGTGCTTCTAATTTTGTAGCAATCGCGTTGCGCAAAACGGGCAAGCCCGCCATCGGCGGATACTGATTGTGCCCAGCCTGCATCGCTTGCGTGACCGCATCGACCAGCTTCGGATCACAGGCAAAATCTGGAAAGCCTTGCCCCAAATTCACAGCACCTTTTTCTGCGGCGAGTTGCGACATGACGGTGAAGATCGTTGTGCCCACAGCGGGCAACTTGGTTTGAAGTTGTGGGGTGCGTTCTAAGACTTGCATGATCAAAAAAAATTTAGTTCAAAGCGAAAAATCATCACTGTAGCCCGCCAGCGCCTTGCTCACCACCTCTCGGGTGAGGCCAGGGCTGATGAGCTCGGTGAAGGTGTAGATGAAGTTGCGCAGGTAGGCGCTGCGTTTGAAGGCGACGCGGGCGATGTTTTTGCCAAAGAGGTGGCCGGCGGGTTTGACCACCAAATCTTTCTCCAGCTCAGCGTTGACCGCCATCTCGGCCACGATGCCTACGCCCAAGCCCGCGCGCACATAGGTTTTGATCACATCGGAGTCAATCGCTTCAATCGCCATGCGGGGGAATAGTTTTTTGGCAGCAAAAGCAGCATCAATCTTGGTGCGACCCGTGAAGGTGGGGTGATAGGTGACCAGCGGCTCGCCTGCCAAATCTTGCAGCGTCACATCGCTGACCTTGGCCAACTTGTGGTCCACCGGCATCACCAGCATGTGCTGCCATTCGTAGCAGGGCAGGGTAATCAGCTCGGGGTAATCGGCCAAACTCTCGGTGGCAATGCCAATTTCTGCCACTTCATCAATCAACATCTTGGCCACTTGATCGGGCGAGCCTTGGTGCAGGCTGATATTGACCTTGGGAAAACTCTGGCGCAGCTTGGCAATCGGGCCGGGCAGAATGTAGCGTGCTTGTGTGTGGGTGGAGGCGATGCTTAAAGTGCCGCTGTCTTGCAGGCTGTATTGTTCGCCGATGCGCTTTAAATTACCCACTTCGCGCAAGATGATTTCAATGCTCTTGAGCACCTGCGCGCCCGGCTCGGTGATGCGCTTTAAACGCTTGCCATGCCGCGCAAACACCTCAATGCCCAGCTCTTCTTCAAACTCAATGATGGCTTTGGAGACACCGGGTTGGCTCGTGTGCAGCGCTTTGGCGGCTTCTGTGAGGTTGAGATTGCGTCGAGCAGCTTCTTGCACGAAACGGAATTGATGGAGGTTCATATCGAAAAGCAGCTAAAGAATCTGTTTATTATGCCTCGAACGGCTTTTTGGTGGTGTCTCGCCGCCCCCATCGGACAGTTCGCAGACAAGCGCGTGTCTGCTACAAAATACTCTTCGCAAACAAGCCTGCATCCATCTCCCGATGTCGGCGCAGCGTGACGTGACTGCTGGTAAAGGCTTTGGCTAACTCCTCAACCAAAAAAACTGAGCGATGTTGCCCGCCTGTGCAGCCAATCGCCACCGTGACGTAGCTGCGGTGATCTTGCGCTAATTTTGGAAGCCAAGCGGCAAGAAACTCCTGAATCTGGCGAAACATGGCGCGAACGTCAGGCTCGTTTTTGAGGAAGTCTTCTACCGGCTTGTCACGCCCCGTGAGCGGGCGCAGCAGCGGGTCGTAATGCGGGTTGGGCAGCATGCGCACATCAAACACATAATCCGCATCCAGCGGAATACCGCGCTTAAAACCGAAAGATTCAAACACGAGCGTGAGTTGCTTGCTGGGCGCATTGATCAGTTGCTTGATATAGCTTTGCAATTGCGTGCTGCGAATCTGGCTCGAATCGATCACATGCGAATCTTCGCGCAATTGCGAGAGCAGATTGCGCTCCATCTCAATCGCATCGGTCAAGGCGCGGCGCTGATCATCGGTTTGGTTGGACGAGAGCGGATGTTTGCGCCGCGTCTCAGAAAAGCGGTGCACCAGTGTATCGGTATTCGCATCGAGAAAAATCGTTTTCACGCGCACACCTGCTTCGCGCAGCTTGGTCAGTTGTGTGGGCAAGAGTGGCAGCGAGGTGGCGCTGCGCACATCCATTGCAATGGCAATGCGCTCCACTTGGTGCTGCTGCTCGAGCGTGATGAAAGAGGCCAATAACTCGGGCGGCAAATTGTCCACACAGTAGTAGCCCGCATCTTCCAGCGCACGCAGCGCCACCGATTTACCTGAGCCGGACATGCCGGTGATCAGTATCACCTGCAGCGGCTTGGCTTCACTCTGTGGGATCATGCCGCGCCCAGCATTTCTTTGGCATGCGCCATCGTGGTGTTCGATAGTTTTTCGCCACCGAGCATACGCGCCACTTCGCTCACGCGCGCCTCGCCTGCGATGGATTTGACTGAGCTTTCTGTGAGTTTGCCCACGAGTTGCTTGGCTACCAGCAAATGATGATCGGCACAGGCTGCCACTTGCGGTAAATGCGTCACGGCCAGCACTTGGCGGTCTTGGCCCAATTGCTTCATGAGGCGGCCCACCGTCTCGGCCACTGCGCCTCCAATGCCGGAATCCACTTCGTCAAAAATCAATGTACCGGCGCTGCCTAGCTCGCTGGTTGTCACGGCAATAGCCAAGGCAATGCGAGATAGTTCGCCGCCCGAGGCAACTTTGCCCACGGCGCGCGGCGTGCTGCCAGCGTGGCCTGCGACTAAAAATTCTACGGCCTCTGCTCCGTGCGCAGTGGGCTCGCAGGCATTGAGCTGTACTTCAAACTTTCCACCTTGCATACCCAAGCCTTGCATCGCGGTGGAGATGGCTTGGCCCAGTAGAGGCGCTGCTTTTTTGCGCTGCGCGCTGAGGGCTTTGCAGCTTTTGAGCAGGGCTGTGTGTGCAGCGTCAGTTGCTGTTTGCAGCTTGCCTAAATCGCTGGCGGCTTCAAGCCGCGCCATCTCGGTTTGCCATTGCATGAGAAGCGCTGGCAGTTCTTCGGGTGGGCGGCGAAAGCGGCGAGCCAGTTGCAGCCACAGGCTCACGCGCTCATCCAGCTCAGCCAAGCGCGCAGGATCGGGCGCGCTCTTGCGGGTGAATGCGTGCAGGCTGCGGGCGATGTCATCTATTTGGGCTAAATTTGAAGCCAAATCAGTGCCTAGCCGGGAGAAATCCTGCGCGAGGTGCTCATTTTTTTGTAGCAACTCCAAGGCTTGGGAAAGCCGTGAATTTGCGCCTTCTTCGCCTTCTAAATGCTCAATCACTTCATGCGCGGCTTGCAATAAATCTTGCGCGTTCGATTGCAAGCTGTGCTCGGCGTTCAGCTGCTCCCATTCATCAGGCTGCGGGGCTAATTTTGAAAGCTCACCCAATTGCCAAGCCAAACGCTCGCGCTCAGATTCGAGCGTGGCTTGCGCAGCCTGCGCAGTTTCAAGCGATTTTGCAGCTTCGCGCCAAGTGGTATGCGAAGTGGCAACATCGCTGGCATCAATGCGGCCATAGGCATCGAGCAAGCGGCGCAGCTCGGCAGGTTTGGTGAGCTGCGCCCACGCATGCTGACCATGAATATCCACCAAATGCTCAGCGGCTTCGCGCAATTGCGTGAGCGTGGCGGCGCTGCCATTGATCCATGCGCGGCTCTTGCCTTGGGCATCGATACTGCGTCGCAGTAGCAGGCTTGCATCATGCTCAAAGCCTGCGTCATGCAGCCACGCATGCAAGCTCTTGGGCAAGTCAAATTCCGCAGAAATTTCTGCGCGCGGCGCGCCTTCTCGCACCACGCCTGCCTCGGCCCGGTTGCCCAAAGCCAATTGCAGCGCATCAATCAAAATCGATTTGCCAGCACCCGTCTCGCCCGTGAGCACAGAAAAGCCATTGTGCAGATCGAGCTGTAGCTCTCGCACAATCACGAAATCGCGTAGATGGATGCTGCGCAGCATCAGACTGTCCCCTCATTCCAATGCAGCTTGCGCCGCAGTGTGTCGTAATAGCTCCAGCCCTTAGGATGCAAAAATGTTGCTGCATGCTCAGAGCGGCTGACCAAGATGCGATCACCAATCAACAAAGACGCAAGATTCTGCATATCAAAATTTGCACTGGCTTCGCGACCTGCTACCAATTCAATAGCTATCTGCGCAGTATCTGCGAGCGCGAGCGGGCGATTTGATAAAGTATGTGGCGCAATCGGCACCATCACCCAGCCTTTCAAATCTGGGTGCATGATGGGCCCGCCGGCTGAGAGCGCATAAGCGGTCGAGCCTGTAGGCGAGGCGATGATCAAGCCATCAGCGCGCTGGTTGGACACAAAGCGACCATCAATTTCCACACGCAACTCCACCATGCCTGAGCCTGCGCCACGGTTGATCACCACATCGTTGAGCGCCAGCGCATCAAACACACTCGCACCATCGCGCATCACCTGCGCTTGCATGAGTGCGCGCTGCTCTTGCTCGTGCTCGCCGCGCAGCATCGGGATCAGGGTCGTTTTGTAGGCATCGAGCGCAATATCGGTGATGAAGCCCAAGCGCCCGTGGTTGATGCCAATGAGCGGAATGCCGTAAGGCGCCAACTGGCGGCCGATGCCCAGCATGGTGCCATCGCCCCCGACCACCAAGGCCAGATCGCATTGCTGGCCGATTTGCGTGAGGCTGAGCGTGGCTTGGCCCGTGAGATCCCTGGCGCCTAGGTTGCTTGCGCTCTCGGCTTCCAAAGCCACATCAGCGCCTAAATCTTGCAGAAAATGCGATAAGTCCAGCAGCGTCTCGCGCATGCTGGCGCTGGCCACATGGTATTTACCAATCAGGGCAATGTGCTTGTATTTGAGCAATGAGGCTGGCATTTCTAAATTACAACATTAAAATGAATTTTTACTGTCATTTTTCTCATATTTTTTCTAATGGATGACCGTGCCAAGCTCTTGCTCAAAGCGCTGATAGAGCGCTACATCGCCGATGGGCAACCGGTAGGCTCACGCACGCTCTCCAAGGCCAGTGGCTTGGATTTATCTGCTGCCACCATCCGAAATGTGATGAGCGATCTGGAAGAGCTGGGCCTGATTGCCTCGCCGCACACCAGCGCAGGGCGCATCCCCACGGCGCGGGGCTACCGCCTGTTTGTGGACACCATGCTCACCGCCGATCAAAGCGGCATGCAAATGCCCTCGTCGATTGCGGCTGATCAACCCCAGCGTGTGATCAGCAATGCGGCGCATTTGTTGTCTTCTCTCTCGCAATTTGTCGGCGTGGTGATTGCGCCACGCAAAACCTCAGTGTTTCGCCATATTGAGTTTTTGCGCCTATCAGAAAAGCGCATTTTGGTCATCATCGTTGCGCCTGATGGTGATGTGCAAAACCGCGTGATCTTCACCGAGAGCGATTACACGCAAACTCAGCTCATTGAAGCGGCGAATTTTTTGAATGCCAACTATGCGGGGCTTGAAATAGAGCAAGTGCGCACGCGGCTCAAAGCCGAGGTCGAGCAACTGCAAGGTGAAATCGCGCAACTCATGCAAGCAGCAGTGCAAGTCAGCAGCGAGGCGCTTCAATCCGAGGAAGCTGAAGTGGTGGTCTCAGGCGAGCGCAATTTGCTGGAGGTGAGCGATTTTTCGCAAGACCTCACGCATCTACGCCGCGCCTTCAATTTGTTTGAGCAAAAAGCGCAGCTCTTGCGCTTGCTGGATGTATCGAGCCAAGCGCAGGGCGTGCGCATCTACATTGGTGGCGAGAGTCAAGTTGTGCCAGTGGAAGAGCTGTCGGTGGTGAGCGCGCCTTATCAGGTGGATGGGCAAGTGGTGGGCCGCTTGGCCGTGATTGGCCCCACGCGCATGCCCTATGAGCGCATGATCCAGATTGTGGACATCACCTCCAAATTAGTGGGCCATGCGCTGAGTCATCCGTCTGCACCTCGGTTGCGCTGAGGAAACAGCAAAACGGCATGCTATAATTTTGGTCTTGATGCGGCTGTAGCTCAGTTGGATAGAGTACTTGGCTACGAACCAAGGGGTCGTGGGTTCAATTCCTGCCAGCCGCACCATTTATTTTGTAACTTTGATGAGTCAGTTTCGGCTTGTAGCGCAGCCTGGTAGCGCACTTGCATGGGGTGCAAGGGGTCGCGAGTTCGAATCCCGCCAAGCCGACCAAAACCTTTTTAAGGCTTCGCGTGAAAATTCATGCGAAGCCTTTTCTTATTTTGTTTTTCATTTTGCTGTCGTGTAGGCATGCCATGAACACATCTCTTCAATCTATTCGCATTCACGAAATCAAACTGCCGCTCACGCACGAGCCAGCTGCTTTGCGCGCTGCCGTTTGCGAGCGTCTGAATTTGCGTGATGAAGAATTACTCTCGCTCACGGTGTTTCGCCGAGGCTACGATGCGCGTAAGAAGAGCGATATTCAGTTCATCTACACCTTGGATGTGGTGACTGCGGACAATGCTGCCGTGCTCGCGCGAGCGAAGAAAAATCCAAAAATTGCCAGCCATGTGGGCCATACGCCCGATACGGAATACAAAGCGGTTGCCCGCGCGCCAGACCGAGCCTTTGTGCGCCCCGTGGTGGTGGGCACAGGGCCTTGCGGCTTGTTTGCGGCGTTGAATTTAGCGCAAATGGGTTTTAAGCCGATCATTTTGGAGCGTGGCCGCATTGTGCGCGAGCGCACCAAAGACACGTGGGGTTTTTGGCGCAAGCGGGATTTGAAGGTCGAGAGCAATGTGCAGTTTGGCGAAGGTGGCGCGGGCACATTTTCTGATGGCAAGCTTTGGAGCCAGGTGAAAGATCCGCTGTTTCATGGTCGCAAGGTGATGCAAGAGATGGTGCGTGGCGGCGCACCCGATGAAATTATGTATGTGAGCAAGCCGCATGTGGGCACGTTTCGCTTGGTGAAGGTGGTGGAGTTTTTGCGCGAGGAGATCATTCGCTTAAGTGGCGAATTTCGCTTTTCGACGCAGTTGGTGGACTTGAAGATTGAGCAGCAGCAGTTGCGCGGCATCGTCACGCAGCACCCCGAGCGTGGGCGCGAGGAGTTGGATGCACAGCATGTGGTGCTGGCGCTTGGCCACAGCGCCCGCGATACCTTTCAAATGCTCATTGAGCGCGGCGTGTATGCACAGGCCAAGCCGTTTAGCGTGGGCTTTCGTATTGAGCATCCGCAAAGTTTGATTGATCGTGCGCGCTTCGGCCCGTTTGCGGGCAATGAGCAACTGGGCGCTGCAGACTACAAGCTCGTGCATCACGCAGCGAATGGCCGCAGCGTCTACAGTTTCTGTATGTGCCCCGGTGGCACGGTGGTGGCGGCTAGCAGCGAGGCAGGCCGCGTGGTCACCAACGGCATGAGCCAATACTCGCGCAATGAGCGCAATGCCAATGCAGGCATCGTGGTGGGTATTGAGCCCAGCGATTTTGATTTTGATGCGCTGGGCAAGCCACTGGCGGGCGAGAAAGAGCGCGGCCATGTGCTCGCTGGCATGCGCTTTCAACGCGCATTGGAAAGCGGCGCTTTTTTATTAGGCGGCGAAGATTACAACGCCCCCGGCCAGCGCGTGGGTGATTTCCTGCGCGATGTGCCTTCGACCGAATTGGGTGAGGTGATCCCCAGCTACAAACCTGGCGTGCATCTGACCAACTTAGGCGCAGCTCACGCTCCTGCGCTTCCGATGTACGCCATCGAAGCCATCCGCGAAGCTATTCCTGCATTCGCCAAGCAAATCGCAGGCTTTGATTTGCATGATGCGATGCTCACGGGTGTAGAGACCCGCACCTCCGCGCCCATCCGCATCACGCGCCATGAGCCGCGCTTGGAAGGTGGCCGCCGTCCCGATGGCCAGAGGCACGATGAGCATCCATTGCGCTACCAATCCATCAGCACACGCGGCCTGTATCCCGCAGGCGAAGGCGCAGGCTACGCAGGCGGCATCATGAGCGCGGCGATTGATGGGCTGAAGGTGGCGGAGGCTGTGGCTTTGAACATTGCTAGGTAATCAGTACAGTACCAGTGAGTAGCAGAAAAAAAAGGCTTCCGAGGAAGCCTTTTTATAGCGGCACAAAAAATCAAACCGAGCATCAAGCCGCAATCGTCTGATCCACAAACTGTACCAATTGCGCTTTGCTGAGTGCACCCACTTTGGTCGCTGCCAACGTACCACCTTTGAAGATCATGAGCGTGGGGATGCCGCGAATGCCGAATTTGCCGGGGATGTCGCGGTTGTCATCGACATTCATTTTGGCAATTTGCAGCTTACCAGCGTGAGATGCGGCGATTTCGTCCAGCACAGGCGCGATCATTTTGCACGGGCCGCACCATTCGGCCCAAAAGTCCACCAGCACGGGTTTGTCGGCTTGCAGCACGTCGGCTTCAAAGCTGGTGTCGGTGATGTGTTTGATCAAATCGCTGGCCATGATGGTTCTCGCAGAAGTAGTGTTTAAGAATTTAGTCTGTCGAATGAGGCAGACAGCTATTACAGTGTGGGCATTGTGACAGAAAGCAAGATTTTAATTCGGCTCCTAAAGGGCGGGCGCTGGCTATGACGGCGATAGCGCCAAGCAATGAGCATGCCGTGCTCTGGGCGCAGCTGTGGCAGGTCGCGCGCCAGGCAATGCACAAGGCCCAAGCTCATCCAGCGCGCACCGTGCTGCTGCTGCCGTTTTTTCAGTTGCAAGTGCTGGCGCGGCAGACTTGGGGCAGTTCGAGCGGCGCTGGCCAAAACAGCCATTTTTTGCCGCGCATCGAAACCACCAAAAGCTGGCAGCAGCGCTTGGCTAATTTCGAGCCGCAAGAGATCGACATGAGCTTTGATGCGGGGCTGGACAGCCTACGCGCCCGCCAATGGATCGCGCAAGCCGGCTTGGCGGAGCACAGCCGGGTACTCACGCCCATGCTGGTCGAGGCAGCGCAGCAGCTGGGCGGCTTGGCCGCTTGCGTGCTGCCTGCGCAGCGCGCCGATTGGGCGGCGCGCTTGCGGCCTGAGCTTTTGCAAGGCGTGGCGGCAAGCTTTGCCAAGCATGAAGCGGCGGTGGCGCAAATTGCGCTGGCGTGGGCTGCGGCTTCGAGCTACGCCAGCGATGTGCTGCTAGAGCCCAGTACGGCGGCGCAGGTGGATTTGCTGATCGTGGTGCGCGGGGTGCAGCGCAATGAGTTCACGCACCGATTGGCCGAGCAGATAGAGCAGGCTAAACCCGGCAGCGTGAGCTGGCTAGATTTGCCGCAGGCAGGGCTCGGGCAACTCTTCACCCATGCCGCGCAAGATGCAGAAGATGAAGCGCAGCGCGCCTGCGCCTGCGTGCTGCAAGCCATTTCACGTGGGCAAGTGCCCGTAGCGCTGCCAGCGATTGACCGGCAAGCCACGCGGCGCATCAGCGCGATGCTGCATGAGCGGGGCGTGGCCGTGGCCGATGAAACCGGCTGGCGCTTGTCCACCACGCGTGCCGCGGCATCGCTGATGAGCCTGCTGCGCGCAGCGCACCCGCTGGCCACACTGGATGAGCGGCTCGATTGGCTCAAGCACACCGATGCAGATGCACAAGCCGTGCAGCGTTGGGAGAAGGAACTTCGAGGTCAAAACAAGCCAGTAGCCGTTAAAGAATCTGCGCAGAGTGCTATTACATTCATAGCATCTGGTCAAAAACCAGATGCTGTGATTTCTACATTGCAATCGGCCAGAAGCATCGCCAGTTGGATCGAGGCAATGCGTGATGCACTACAAGCCTGTGGTCAATGGCAAACCTTGAAGAGCGATGAAGCCGGCCAGCAAGTGCTGCAAGCCTTGCAGCTTGATCGCGCGCAGCCTAGCGCTATTGTGCGCTCCGATGCAGCACGCATGAGCCTGCCTGATCTCAGCCAATGGGTGCAGGCGGCGCTGGAAGGTGCGAGTTTCAAAGCCAGTGCCAGCGAGCATGAGCCGCAGGTGGTGATTTTGCCGCTGGCGCAAATGGCTGCGCGCCCCTTTGCCTGCGCGGTGCTGGCGGGGGCTGATGAGGTGCGCCTGCCACTTGCCCCAGAGCCGTTGGGCTTGTGGACGCGCGCGCAGCGTGAGGCGCTGGGCATGCCTTCGCGCGAGCAGCTAGCTCTTGAGCAGCAAACCACTTGGCAGCGCGCGATGCAGTTGCCGCAAGTGCATGCGCTGTGGAGGCAATCGCAGGGCGATGAGCTGATGCAGCCCAGCCCGCTGCTGCAAGCCTGGCAGTTGACGCATGCGGCCAGCGCTGGCGAGGATGCGCGAAGCAGCGTTGCCATTGAAGCGCAGTCGCAATATCAAAGTGCACCGAGTGCTGCAGCGCTGGCCACGCGCGTGTTCTCGGCCAGCAGCTATGCCGATGTGCGCACCTGCCCGTATCGCTACTTTGCGCTGCGCTTGCTCGGGCTGCAAGAGGCGGCAGAGCTGGATGATGAACTCTCTAAGCGCGAGTTTGGCGCTTGGCTGCATGAAGTGCTGAGCGAATTTCATCGCGCCCGAGATCGTGAGACGGATGCGCTGCAAGACGCTGAGTTGCTTGATGCCTGCGCAGCTCGCCTTGCTGCGCCTTTGCTGCAAGATGCCGGCTTTGTGCCCTTTGCCGCAAGCTGGCCGCAGGTGCGCCGCAGTTACTTGCTGTGGTTGGCCGAACATGAGGCCCAAGGCTGGCGCTTTGAAGTGAGCGAGGAGAGCAGGGCGCGCGAGTTGGGCGATGTGACTCTGAAGGGGCGCTTGGATCGCATTGATTTACTCGCCGGTTCAGGTTCATCGCAGCGCTGGGTGATGGATTACAAAACCGAAGGCGAGGCAGCGCTTAAAAAGCGTGTGCTACAGCCGCTGGAAGACACGCAGCTCGTGTTTTATGCGGCTTTGCTGGGCGGGTATGAGGCGCAAGAGATCCAAGCCAGCTACATCGCCATCAACGAAAAATCCACCTCAGCAGTGACGCAAGCTCAGGTGAATGAGGCGCTGCCGCTGCTGCTGGAAGGTTTGGCTGATGATGCGCAGCGCATGCTGGATGGCCATGCGCTACCCGCCTTAGGCGAAGGCAAGGCCTGCGAGTATTGCGCGGCGCGCGGCTTGTGCCGCAAAGATTTTTGGACACCAGCCGCATGAAGCCCGCCTACACACTGGCTGGCCAGCCTTGCACGCGCGAGCAGTTTTACGCGGCAGCATGCGACCCATCGCGGCATATTGTGGTGCAGGCTTGCGCAGGCGCTGGCAAAACTTGGATGCTGGTCTCGCGTATCGTGCGTGCGCTGCTCGCGGGGGCTAAGCCGCATGAAATTTTGGCGATTACTTTTACGAAAAAAGCCGCTGGCGAGATGCGTGAGCGCTTGGCTGATTGGTTGCTGAAATTTTCAAAAGCCAGTGATGAAGAGTTGCTGAAAGAGCTAATTGACCGTGGAATTTCAAGCGAAATAGCCCTCCAGCCGTTACAAAATCTACGAAGTTCGCTATCAAATTTATACCAAAGCACCTTGGCAGAGCCACGCGGTGTGCAAATCCGCACCTTCCACAGTTGGTTTGCCGCGCTCTTGCGCCATGCGCCACTGGCCGTGCGCGAGCATCTGGGCTTGCCAGCGCAATATGAGTTGCTGGAAGACGATGCGCAGGCCGTGCAAGCGCTGTGGCCGCGCTTTTATGCGCTGCTCCAGCGCGATGAGCCGCTGCATGCAACGTATCGCGCCGCTGTGGCTGACGTGGGCCGCTGGGGTGTGCAGGAAGCTCTCACCAATGCATTGGCCAAGCGCGTGGAGTTTGAATTGGCCGATCGCGCGGGCGTGGTGGAGGGCAGCATACCCAGCGCAGCGCAGCTGTGGCCTGAGATGCGTGGCTTGGATGATCCGTTGCAGTTGCTCGCAGCGCAGCGCGATGTGTTGTTTGTAGCGGCCCGCGTGCTCGGCGCAGCTACGCAAAAAACCTATGCAGCCAAAGGCCAGGAGCTGGAGCAGTGTTGCACCGAGCAGCGCTGGGCTGATGTGCCGCTGTGTTTGCTCACCAAGGAAGGCGCGCCACGCAAGTTCAATCCGCAGCTTGTCAGCACACCCGAGGTGAGCGGCGCGCAGGCGCTGTGCGAGCGAGTGAACGCCGCGCTGGAGCAGCAAGCGGCGCATCAGCATCAGCAGCGCATGGCCCAGCTCACGCGCGCCTTGATTGCCTGCTTTGTTGATCTCAAGCGCGAGATCGGCTGGGTCGATATGAATGATTTGGAGCTGGCTGCGCGGCATTTGCTGGGTGATGAAGATCTCTCAGGTTGGGTGCAGCAGCGCCTAGATGCACAGCTGTCGCATCTGCTGATTGATGAGTTTCAAGACACGAATCCGCTGCAATGGCAGGCGCTGCAATCGTGGCTCTCGGGCTATGCGGGTGCGGGCGGTGGCGCAGCGCCCAGCGTGTTCATCGTGGGCGATGCCAAGCAAAGTATTTATCGCTTTCGCCGCGCTGAGCCGCAGGTGTTTGAGGCGGCTACGCGCTTTGTTTGCGATGGGCTGCAAGGCACGCTGCTCTCGTGCGACCACACGCGGCGCAATGCGCAGGGCGTGATGCAGGTGGTCAATGCAGTGATGGCGCAAGCGGCTACTGAGCTGCCCTATGAATTTCGCAGTCATACCACAGAGAGCGCAGAGCAGGGCAGCGTGATCCGGCTGCCTCTGGCTCCTGCGCCTGAGCGCGAGCAGGCCAGCAGTGAATTGGTTTGGCGTGATACGCTCACCACGCCGCGCGATGACCCCGAGGAGCATGCTGCCGATGTGGAATGCCAAGTGGCCGCGCGTTGGGTGGCGGCGCAGATCGCGGGGGGCTTGGAGGGCAATCAAATCATGGTGCTCGCCAGAAAGCGAGATCGCTTGGCGCGCATGCGCGATGCGCTGCGCGATTTGGGCATCGCCAGTCAAATCACAGAGAAAACCGCGTTGATTGATTTGCCTGAAGTGCAAGATCTGGTGGCCCTGCTCGATGCGCTCGTCTCGCCTAGTAATGATCTGGCCTTGGCGCGCGCGCTCAAATCGCCGCTGTTCAATTGGCGCGATGAGGATTTGATCGCATTGGCTTTGCAGGTGAAAGAAAGCAAGGCCAGCAGTTGGTGGCAGGCGTTATTGAATCAGGGGCTATTAAATCAGGAGCATTCCGCGCATATTCTATGCCGGCTAGATGTTGATTTAGCCTTAAAAACTGCTCAAAAACTTCAGTCGATGCAAAGCCTGCTGCAAGCGCTGCCACCGCATGATGTGCTCAGTCAAATTTACACGCAGCACGATGTGGTCGCGCGCTGCATAGCCGCTGCGCCCGCACCGCTGCGCAGCCGGGTGCACTTAAGTTTGCAGGCGTTGCTGATGGCGGCGCTTGAGATTGGCGCGGGCCGCTTCCTCACGCCGCATGCCTTTGTGCGCGCGCTCAAAGCCCCGCATCTCAAAGCGCCGCAAGCAGCGGCCAGCGACGATGCGGTGCGCCTCATGACGGTGCATGGCGCAAAAGGCTTAGAGGCGCACACGGTGCTGCTGCTTGATACGCTCACACCCGCTTCATCGCGTAATTTCTTAGATGTGCTGGTCGATTGGCCGGGCGAGAAAACTGCGCCGCAAACTTTTGCCTTTTTGCGCAGTGAGAGCAAAGCTCCTGTTTGCGTGGGCGCTGCTCTGGCGCATGAGATCGAGCAGCGTGCACGCGAGGAAATCAATGCGCTCTATGTGGCCATGACGCGCGCCAAACAGCGCCTCGTGTTCAGCGCGCATGAGAGTGGCCGCAAAAGCGCACCCGGCTGCCCGTGGCTGCGCTTGGACGCTTTGCAATCTGAGTTGGTGCAAGAGGCTTGGCATGGCGACTTTGCTGCTGTGCCCATTGCAGGTGATGCTGCCAACACATTTTTGATGAGAAAACTGCCGATAGTCGGCATGGAATCTGCACAATGTGCTATTAAAACAGTAGTGAAGCATACTGCGCAAGACGATACAGCCAGCCGCATCGGCATCTGCATGCACCGCGTGCTAGAGCTTTATGCGCCCAGTGTTGATCTGGTGCAGTTAGTTCAGAGTGTGGCCTTCGGCTTGCAGCTCACACCTGAGCAAAGCGCACAAGCCAGCGCCGCAGCCCAGCGCATCGTGCAAGGTGAGGCCGCTTGGGTGTGGGACGCGGAGCAGATTGATTGGCAGGCCAATGAGGTCGAGCTAATGCACGGCGGCAAGCAGCTGCGCCTTGATCGATTGATCAAGCTGCGCGAATCGCAAACTTGGGTGGTAATTGACTACAAATCCGCCCAATCACCCCAGCTGAGCGCCGCGCTGCGCGAGCAATTGCAGGAGTATCAACGTGCTGTGCAAGCGGCGTATCCGCAGCAGAAGGTGAAAGCAGCGTTTATCACCGCGCAAGGCCGCTGGGTAGAACTCGCTCCCAACGCGCTATAAAAAAAGGTGACGAGCCTTGACCCCGGCACTGACTTCACAGTTAGGGCTGCTTGGTTCCCCACCTGACCCGATTGGCCGCTTCACCATGCGGGAAGGCCCGTCAGGGTCTATTGTAATGGGCTTGCCAATACAACAACACCAAACACCCATATCAATACCAACAGCCGGACGCGATAGACGCGAAAAAATCCCCCGCACAGTTCTCTCTTTTTGGTATTTTGTTTCGCATAACCTTCGCGTCTTTAGCCGTCAGCGCCTGTGCAATTGGCAGCAGCTTCTGTTATGCATGGTTTGAGGCGATTCACCCGTTTGAAGATGGCAATGGCCGCGTGGGCAGGGCGCTGACCGATTACGTTCTTGCGCAAGAGCTGACCACCACGCAGCGCATCTTCAGCCTCTCGCGGCAAATTCAAGCCGAGCGCAAGGATTACTACGCGCAACTCAACGCCGCCACAACAGCTGAGCCATCAAACACCAAGGGAATTGACGTGACCGCTTGGTTGCTGTGGTTCATCGGCGTGTTCACGCGCGGCTGCGAGCATTCGCTCTCGGTAATTCGGCAAGCATCTGACACAGCCAGCTTCTGGCAGCGCTGCGCTCAGGTCGATTTGAATGCAAGGCAACGCAAGGTGCTCGCGCGTTTGCTCGAAGCAGGCGATGGCGGCTTCTTAGGCGACCTCACCGCCGAGAAATACATCAAGCTCACCGATGCCTCCAAAGCCACCGCCACGCGCGATCTCACGCATCTGTACCAAAGCGGCCTGCTCGCTGTTCAAGGCCAAGGCAAGGCCACGTGCTATGCAGTGGCAGTGCGGGGTTGGCATGCGAATTTTTCGAGCTATGCATAGTGAGCTTTTTAAATCCAATCAAATAATACATTCTCAAAAATATCGCCCTTGATTGTCTCCACCTGAACGACGAGCGTTAGTCGAAATTCAATAACTTGACTGCATCGCCACTCAATTGCTCTAGCGAACACCTTCCAAGACTGGTATTGCCGCAACACCCAGTGCTGGCGCTTTACCTTTGCCACTTGCTTGAATAGAAGCGTTCATTGCTTGACGCCATGCTGGGTTCTCTCCGATCCATTGCAGTCCGCGTGCGAAGCTCTCAGTCCATGTGCCTGTGTAGCCTTTGGCCAAGGTTTCGGCTGCGGCTTGGTTGATGCCGCGTGTGATAGCGTCGAGCAGTGTTGAACGATAGGGGTGCTGTGAAGGCAGCGCATGCAAGAGTTCGAGTAGTTCGCGCAGCAAGATGTTGTGATAAACAGCACAGGCGTTGTGCGGATCGAACCAGCGGCCACTGGGCAGTTGACCGGGTAGCACACCGAGCTGCGTTTTTTTCAATGCAGCTTGAAGATATTTATCCTCCCCAGTGGCTGAGAACAAGCGAGCGAGAAAGCCAACGCTGAATGCGTTGTAGTTCCAATTGGTGACGAGTTGTTGCGCAATGGCCCAGTCGCCTGCTTTGCGCGCTGCCGCTAGGTAGCGCGCATCGCGGGTGAGCGCCCAGGCGTTGATGAGCGCGCCGCCGCTCAAGCCATTGTCAAACTGCAAGCTGCCGTCGCCCAGATCGTTGGCGATCCAATCATTGACGACGATGCTTGGATTGGCTCGAATGGTGTGCTCAACACTGCGGCCCACCTTGTCGCGCGGATTCAAACCGGGGCCAACAGGAAAGGGGAATACGCCGCTGGCATGTTGTCGCTGCAAGAGCCAATCCGCGCCTGTGCGCACCTGAGTTTGGAGCGCGTTGCGCTGCTCTGGAAAAAGGGCTGCCGAGCGGGCTAAAGCATCCAAGGGATAAGCCGCTTCGCGCAGGCCATTTGTCATGATGCGTGGATCGCCCTGAGGATTGCTGACCCACGGCACATTGCCTAGCCCACGTGAGATTTCTTGTAGCCACCATGCGCGTAGTTTGGCTTGATCGAAAGCTGAAGTATTGACAGGCGGAAAATAACGTGTGGCTATTTCGGGCTGGCCTGCCCAAGGCCCTAAGGCCATCAACGCTTGATCGACCGCTGCTCGCACCGCAGCAGCATCTTGTGCGCTCAGCGCTCGCTGTAAGGCCTGCATCGCAGGCTGAGTTTTTTGAACGATCTCTCGTGGTACTGAAGCACCTGGTTTGACTTGATCAGCACAGAGTGCGCTGCTCGCCAATGAACTTGCCAGCAGACATTTCAGTACGGTAGCCCCTATTGATCGAAAGGGAGTGCGCATGCTGTACGACCGGTTGAACGTGGGGCTTGATCGATACTCGCGCTAGGACCGTGCCCTAGGCGTTATGCAGTGCCAACCGCGAAGCATCTTGCGCGTACTCAGCATTCACGCTGCGCTCTGAGTTAATGCGTTTGGCGTCGCCGGCTTCTATGTCGCCGGTGACGTAAATGCCATCGAAGCAGCTAGCATCGAAGTTGGCAATCGCGGGGTTGCATTTGCGCACGGCTTCTTTCATGCCGTCGACGTCTTGGTAAATCAAAGCATCGCAGCCGATGTAGGCGCGGATTTCATCGACTGTGCGGCCGTGAGCAATCAGCTCAGACGGGGTGGGCATGTCGATGCCATAGACGTTGGGGTAGCGCACGGGCGGGGCGGCGCTGGCTAGATAGACTTTTGCAGCGCCCGCATCGCGGGCCATTTGTACGATTTCTTGGCTTGTGGTGCCGCGCACGATGGAGTCGTCGACCAAGAGCACGCGGCGGCCTTTGAATTCGCTGTTGATGGCGTTGAGCTTTTGGCGCACTGATTTTTTGCGCACGCCTTGGCCGGGCATGATGAAGGTGCGACCCACATAGCGGTTTTTCACAAAGCCTTCGCGATACGGCAGGCCGAGCAAATGGGCCAGCTGCATGGCGCTGGGGCGGCTGGATTCGGGGATGGGGATGACCACATCAATCTCATCGGGCGGTACGGTGGAGATCACGCGTTTGGCCAGCGTCTCGCCCATGTTCAGGCGCGCTTGATAGACGCTGATGCCATCCATTTCTGAATCGGGGCGGGCGAGGTAGACGTATTCAAAAATGCAGGGGGAGAGCTGGGTTTTATCTGCGCAGATCGCGCTGTGGATTTGGCCTGCGTTGTCGATGAATACGGCTTCGCCGGGGGCGATGTTGCGCTCGAAGGTATGGCCTGTGCCTTCAAGCGTCACGGATTCGCTGGCCACCATGGCCGTGCCATCTGCCGAGCGGCCCAAGCACAGCGGGCGAATGCCGAATGGATCGCGGAAGGCGAGCAGGCCATGGCCTGCAATGAGCGCGACCACGGCGTAGGAGCCTTTGATACGCGAATGCACGCCGCGCACGGCTGCGAATACATCTTTGGGAGACAGTGGAAGCCCGCGCGTGGTCAGCTCCAGCTCATGCGCCAGCACGTTGATCAGCACCTCGGTATCGCTGGTGGTGTTGATGTGGCGATGGTCGTGGTTGAAGAGCTGGGCTTTGAGCACATCGACATTGGTGAGGTTGCCGTTGTGAACCAGCACCAAGCCGAAGGGCGCGTTGACGTAAAACGGCTGGGCTTCTTCTTCACTATCGGCATTGCCTGCTGTGGGGTAGCGCACTTGGCCTAAGCCCAGATTGCCGGGCAGGGCGCGCATATTGCGGGTGCGAAACACATCGCGCACCATGCCCTTGGCCTTGTGCATATGGAATTTAGTGCCTTGCTGCGTGACGATGCCCGCCGCATCTTGGCCGCGATGCTGCAAGAGCAGTAGCGCGTCATAAATCAATTGATTGACCGGATTTTGCGAGACGACGCCGACGATGCCACACATGACTTAGATTTCCCTAGAGTGCCTATATCCTTGATTGGCTTCGGCTTGAATGTATTGTCCCACTTCATTGGGCAAGATCGGTTTGATGCCGCGCAGCACGGTAGACAAAACGCCAGCGCCGCTTGATTGCTTCCACCAATCAGCCTCTTTGAGAGGTGTCATGAGCACGGCGGTGGTGGCAGCGAGCAAAATCACGCCGCCGCGAATCAGGCCGAAGAGCGCGCCTAATGTGCGATCGACCGGGCGCAGACCAATCGTTTGGATCAATTTTTTTGCAAGCCACGCGAGCAAGCCCGCTGCAAACGCGCTGGCGATGAAGGTGAGCACAAAACCTGCGGCATAGCGCAGCGCCTCGGTCGCGCCGCTCATGGGCAGCATTGCGCCCACGGTGGCGGCATAGAGCTGAGCGATGATGAAAGAGGCGATCCAGCCGAGCACAGAGAGCACCTCATAGACCAAGCCGCGCCAAGCGCCAAGAGCCAGCGAGAGCAGGAGAATGGCGAGGATGATCCAGTCCAGCGCGGCGATTTGCATTTGAAATTCAATGACTTGAAGAATGACGGAACGACTAAATGGTGGGATGACTTGGGCGGTGCGTCACAGTGTCAAAACTCAAAGCGTGAGGATGGCAGCAGGCAAATCAAGCGATTTGATCTTGTTGGCGGCTTTTTCTGCTTCGGCGCGGGTGGCAAACGGGCCCACGCGTACGCGGTGGCGCTTGCCCTCACTGGTCTCTGCGATTTGCGCATAGGTTTTGAGGCCTGCTTTTTCAACTTTTTGGCGCACTTCGCGGGCTTTGCTTTCATCGGCGAAGGAGCCGAACTGTACGATGAAGCGCTCGCTTGGGGCGGATGCTGCGGTTACTGCGGCTCCTGGTGCAGCACTGGGTTTGCCATCGAGCAAAGCTTGCGCGCGGGCGGCCTCAGTTGCTTTGTCTTTCGCGGCTTTCTCAGCAGCAGCTTTGTCTTTCGCTGCCTTCTCCACAGCCGCTTTTTCCTTCGCTGCCGCATCTGGTGCAGGCGCAGTAATTGCTACTGATTTAGTAGCACTCTGGGCAGTATTTATGCCGGCTAATGGTGCATTTGGTTTTAAAACGGCTGGCCCAGGCAGCACAATTTCTTCTTTAGCTTGCAGGCTGACTTTCTCGTCCACACGAGCAGCGGGCGCAGGTGTTGTGGGTGTCGTGGCAGCAGTTGTTGAGGCAGGCGGTGCAGCCAGTGGCTTGGCCTTGGCTTTATCAGGAATTTCAATCGGCACATCCACCAGCACCGGGCGGGGCTGCGTGTCAAACAGCAGCGGAAAGCCCACGACGGCGGTGAGCACGAGCACCAGTGCGCCAATCAAGCGGCGCTTGGCGCGGCTGCGCAGGCTCTCAGCGGTTTCTACGGGAGCGTCTGAGAGGGAGGCAGTTTCGCTAGATTTGCCGAATTTGAACCAAGCCATGTTTAAGGTGTACTCTTGTTGAGATGTTTGGCATCAAGCCGTGGTGTGCCATTGGTGAGCACACCGCCTACCGTGTAGAACGAGCCAAACACCACGATTCTATCGGCTGCATCCGCTGCGGCCACCGCTGAATCTAAGGCGCTTTGTGGCGAGGTGTAAACGTTGCTGGCCGCGTCTTGCCGTGTATTGAGCTGCTGCCAGCGGCTTTGCAGCTCTAAGCCTTTGGCAGCGCGGGCTGTGGGCAGATCGGTGAAATACCAGCGGTCGATGATAGGCGCGAGTTTGAGGAGCATGGGCGTGAGGTCTTTATCGGCCATCGCGCCGAATACCGCATGCGTGGCTGGGTAAAAGCCCATCGCATCCAAATTGGCCGCCAGCGCCGCCACAGAATGCGGGTTGTGCGCCACATCAAGCACCAGAGCGGGCTGCCCCGGCACGATTTGAAAGCGGCCGGGCAGCTCGACGAAGGCGAGACCATTGCGCACGGCTTGCGCGGTGACGGGTAGCTGCTCATGCAGCGCATTGATGGCAGCGAGCGCGCCAGACGCGTTGATGAGCTGATTCGCGCCGCGCAACGCAGGGTAGGCCAGGCCGTTGAATCGCTTGGAGCGTCCGCTCCAGCCCCATTGCTGTTTATCGCCTTGGTAGTTGTAGTCTGTGCCCATGCGCCACAAATCAGCGCCGATTCTGGCTGCATGATCAATCACGCTTTGCGGCGGCATCGGGTCGCTCACCACCACGGGCCGCCCCGCGCGCATGATGCCCGCCTTCTCGCGGCCAATGCTCTCGCGGTCGGGCCCGAGAAATTCCATGTGATCCAGATCGATGCTGGTGATGACCGCGCAATCTGCATCAATGATGTTGACTGCATCGAGCCTGCCGCCCAAGCCCACTTCTAAAATCATCACATCCAGCTGCCCGACTTTGGCAGCGCGCGCCATGATGAGCAAAAAGGCGAGGGTGGTGAATTCAAAGTAAGTGAGCGTGATTGCAGGCTCGTTTTCTGAAGATTTTTGGGCTCTAGCCCTCTCAACATCTGCGCAAGCTGCTATGAAATCAGTAGCGATTGCATTCTCGCCGCGCAGGCGGCAGCGCTCTAAAAAATGCACGAGATGCGGGCTAGAGTACACGGCTGTTTTGTAGCCCGCTTGCGTGTAAATTGCTTCTAAAAACGCACAGGTCGAACCTTTGCCATTCGTTCCTGCCACGGTGATCACGGGGCAAGTGATGTCTAGATCAGCCAAGCCTTTCAGCCTGCTCCAGACCACGCGCACGCGCTCTAGGCCCATGTCGATATTCTTGGGGTGCAGGCTCTCGATGTAGGCCAACCAGTCGTTCAAATCTCTCATGCCCTCATTGTCCTTGAACTTGTCCCTGATCTTCACCGATGCATCCAGCAGTTGAACCCATCGCTTGAGAATATTCGGGCATTACACGACTCGTCGTTCGCGCAGCGCTGCAATATCGGCCACAGGATAGCCCAACTCCATGAGAATCTCGTCGGTATGCTCACCCAGTGTGGGCGCGCTGCTTCGATACGCAATGGGCGTATCTGACATATCGACGGGATGCGGTGCCAACGGATAGTTGGCCTGCATGCCCGGAAAGTTGCGAGGCGTGAGTAAACCAGCCACCGCGATGTGCGGGTCGTCCAGTGCTTCCTGGGGGCTATAGACTGGGCCTGCTGGAATTTTGGCAGTGGCCAATGCGGCTAGCACCTCATTGCGCGTGCGGTCCTCGCACCAAGCAGACATGATGGCGCTGATTTCGGCGCTGTTTTCGCCGCGCAACGCATCGGTGGCAAGATGTGCCTGCGCTTTGAGCTCCGGGCGATTGACCATATCGCACCAACGCTCAAACATCACCTGTCCGACCGATTGCACCACCAGCCAGCCGGTGCGCGAGCGAAACAGATCGCCTGGCGCCGCCAGATATCCCCGATTGCCTTGTGGCACGCGATCAGGTGAGCACACAGCTTGTTCAATCAGCAGTGAATTGGTGTGAACCAAAGCCGAGCGCAGCAAGGAGCCTTCAACCAATTGCCCCTTGCCACTGCGCTCGCGCGCCCACAATGCCGCCAACGCACCCATGGCACAAGCCTGTGCCGTGGAGAAATCGACATAGTTCACACTGGTGCGCACGGGAGCATCGGGCATGCCCGACATGTACATTGCGCCGCTCATTGCCTGCCCCACAGAATCAAAACCGGGCCGCTGACTGTAGGGACCGGTAGAGCCATAGGCCGTGGCCACAACGAGCACTGCGCGCGGGTTCAGTTCAGAGACCGTTTTCCAATCCAGCCCGAGATGGCCTAAGGTGGCAGGCGGCAAATTGGCCACGACCACATCGGCACGCTGCACCAGTTCGCGCACAATGCGCCGGCCATCTTCGCTGCTCAAATCCAGCGTCAGGCAGCGTTTGTTGCGGTTGAGCTGCAAATACATGCCGCCCTCGCCACTGTCGGCCACATGCGGCACATAGCGGTCTTCCCCACCCTCGACGCGCTCAATGCGGATCACATCCGCGCCAAGATCGCCCAGCAAAGCCGCGCAATAAGGCCCCGCAATGAAACGACCAAAATCAAGAACGCGAATACCGTGCAAGAGGCTCATGGGGCACATCATCCAAGCTGTAAAAGCTCAGTGTATCGCCTGACTTGTCTGGCGATCACAAGCACCCCGGATGCCAAAGGCGTTTTCTGCTGAAGATGGCGCAAAATACTGCGATGGAAAAGAATTTGACGGTTTACGGCATTGCCAATTGCGACACGGTAAAAAAATCTCGCGCATGGCTGGATGCCTCTGGTATTGCTTACAGTTTTCATGATTACAAAAAGCAAGGCGTACCCGAAGCCGCGCTGCGCCGCTGGGTGCAGGCGTTGGGCTGGGAGGTGCTGGTGAATAGAAAAGGCACGACGTGGCGCAAACTACCTGCAGACATTCAAGCCTCGGTGATCGACGCTGAATCTGCGGTGCAACTCATGCTGCGCGAGGCCAGCGTGATCAAGCGGCCCGTGCTGAAAGGCGCGAGTTTGCTGACGGTGGGCTACGCACCTGATCAGTGGCAAGGTAAACTGTGATTTTGAAGCTTTTTAGGCCAGTAGCCGGCATAAAATATACACAGTATGCTATTGAAGTAATAGCAATTGTTGCCTGCATGTTGCTGGGGTACACATCGCTCGCGCTGGCTCAAAGCACTGCCATCGCCCCTTCACAGGAGAAGTTGTATTCTGGCCAAGCGGTGCTGCTGGATCAAGCACAGAGCTTGGTCGAAGTGCAGGGCGCTGTAGGGCGGACCGTGGAGCGTTCACTGGTGCAATTGCCCTACCACTGGGACAAAATGCATGCCGCGCACCCCGGGCAAGCTGAATTTGAAATAGCTTTTGAATTGCCCGGCGAGCCCAGTGAGCCGCATGCGGTGTTTGTGCCGCGAGTGGGCAATCGCTTTGAGCTGTGGCTCAATGGCGTGCTGATCTCGCGTGGTGGCGAAATGGATGATCTGCGAGCAGATTTCGGCAAAATCCCGCGCTATTTTGCGATTCCTCCCAGCTTGCTGCAAAAAAGTAATCTGTTTCGTATCAAGCTGCAAGCCGATGGCGGCAGGCGCGCGGGGCTCATGCCCATGCTGTTTGGCCCCGAGCTGGAGGTGCGCACCGCCTATGAGCAGGCCTACCAATTTCGCACCAGCAGTGCGCTGGCCGTGTTCACGCTGATGCTCGTGCTCGCAGCGGTGAGCGCGAGCTTGTGGTTCACGCAGCTAGGCGTAGGAAGCGTGGCCTCCGTGCAGGCCAAACCTGAGGATCAGCGCGATCCGCTCTATGCCTATGCCGCGCTGGCCGCAGCCACTTGGAGCTTGCGTTTGAGCGATCAATTGATTGAGCGCAGCATCCTGCCCTGGCCGCTCTGGGGCGTGATCACGGGCTTGGCGCTGGGTACATCTTTGCTGTGCTTGTATGGGCTGCTGATCTACATAGCCAAAGCGCAAGATACGCGCCGGGCTCAGCGCTATTTGCAAGCGATCCCCGCGCTCTGTGGTGCGAGCGCGTTGGCATCTGCGGGTGCTTTGTATCTGCAATTGCCTTGGCTGCTCTCGGCTTGGTATGTGCTGCTATGGCTATTCGGTGTGGCATTGGTGAGCTGGTTTGTATGGCGCACCTTCCAAGCGGGAGATGCAGATATGCGTGTCATGTCGGGAGCGCTGCTGCTGAACCTGTTGGTCACGGCAAGCGACTTGTGGCGTTTTCGCGTGAGCAGTGTGCTGAGTGACAACTCCTGGGCCAGCTTGGCATCTGCTGCCTATGCGCTGGCTGTGTTTTACATCGTGATCTCGCGCTTTCGCCGTGCCAGCGTGCAAGCGCGCGATCTGCGCAACAACTTGGAGGCTCGCGTGGCGCAGCGCGAAGCGGAGTTGGCGCAAAGCTATGCCAAGCTCGATCAACTCTCGCGCGAGCAAGCCAAGAGCGAGGAGCGCACGCGCATCTTGCGCGATATGCACGATGGCGTGGGCGCGCACATCAGCGCGGCCATCCGGCAAGTCGAACATGGGCAGGGAGAGCGCAGTGAACTGCTGCAAACCCTGCGCGATTCGCTCGATCAGCTCAAGCTCTCGATTGATGCCATGCATTTGCAGGCTGGCGATGTCACGGCGCTGCTGGCTAATTTGCGCTATCGTTTAGAGCCGCGCTTGAAGAGCAGCGGCATCGAGTTGCAATGGGCCGTGCAGATGCTGCCTGAGCAGCCGCAACTTGATCATGCGGCGCTCAGGCAATTGCAATTTATGCTGTTTGAGGCGTTCTCCAACGTGCTCCAGCATTCGGGTGCGAGCCAATTGCAACTGAGTGCAGTTGAGCTTGAGGGGTGCATCACGATTGCATTGCGAGACAACGGGCGTGGCTTTGACCCTGCCCAACCTTCGCGCGGCCTGGCCTCGATGCGTGAACGCGCCAAGGCCATTGGCGCGGATGTCAAGATTCACAGCCGTAGCGGCCAGACCGTGGTAGAAATTTCAATCGTCTCAGCGCATAATGCCCTGTTCTAGTACTTTTTAATTCCTTTCTGGAGATTCATCATGGGTTTACTCGATTCAGTTCTCGGCGCAGTCATGGGCGGTGCGCAGAGCCCAGCAGGCGGTGCAGCCGCTGGTGGCTTGGGCGGCAATTTGGGCGCATTGCTGCCCATCATCACCGGGATGCTGGCCAATGGCAGCCAACAAGGCGGCTTGGGCGGCATGATGGAAAAATTCAACCAAGCCGGCATGGGCGATGTGATTGGCTCTTGGGTCGGCAAAGGCGAGAACATGCCCATCAACGCCGATCAACTCAGCCAAGTGCTCGGCTCAGGCGCGATTGGCGATATCGCTGCCAAGCTCGGCATCGATCCAAGCCAAGCAGGTGGCATGCTGTCGCAAGCCCTGCCCGGCATCATCGACCAGCTCACCCCCGATGGCCAAGCGCCTGCTGGCGGTTTGGGCGGTGCGGGCGATTTGATGGGTATGCTCGGTAAGATGATGCAAAAATAATAGCAATCTTCTGAGGTTTTATGCCGACTAGAGGCCGATTTCTTCTTAGAAATCAGCCTTTTTGCTTTTTTGCTGAGAACTATTGGAGATCCTCACAGCACACAGCGCGTCACAACTGTCACGCGATTGCCTTGCCTTCGTCATCGTGATTTCATGGAGCGTGTTTAAGCTCAAGCCCAAGTCATCACATCACGAGGGAAACGCTATGTCAATCACACGAACCGCTGCCATGGTCATCGCGCTGTCTTGCGCGGCCTATTCCATTCAAGCGCAAACGCCTAAAAAATCCATCGCACGTGGCGCCTACCCCACCTTGAACGGCAAAGCTCCCTTGGTCATTGGCCACCGAGGCGCGAGCGGCTATCTACCTGAGCATACCTTGGAGGCCTACAAACTCGCCATCGAGCAAGGTGCAGACTTTATCGAGCCCGATTTGGTCGCTACCAAAGACGGCATCTTGATTGCCCGCCATGAGCCCAACATCACCAGCACCACCGATGTGAGCGAGCGGCCAGAGTTTGCCAATCGCAAAACAAAGCGCAAGGTTGATGGTGTGGAAGAAGAGGGTTGGTTTGCCTCAGACTTCACCTTGGCCGAGATCAAAACCCTGTTCGCCAAGCAACCCTCCGCCGAGCGCGATCAAAGCCACAACGGCAAATTCAGCGTGCCTACGCTCTCAGAAATCATCGCCTTGGCCAAAGCTGAAGGCAAAAAAGCCAAGCGCGTGATCGGCATCTATCCCGAAACCAAGCACCCCACCTACCACAACGAATTGCAGCTCAGCTTAGAAGATCGGCTGCTCGCAGAACTGGCCAAGCACGGCTACACCAAAAAGAATTCTCCCGTGGTGATTCAATCCTTTGAGGTGAGCAATTTGAAATACCTGCGCAGCAAAACGCAGGTGCGCTTGGTGCAGCTCATCGATGCCGATGATGTGAAACCCGATGGCAGCATGGCACTCGTTGCGCCCTATGACAAGCCCTACGATTTTGTGGTGAACAAAGACGCCCGGACGTTTGCCAGCCTGCTCACGCCCGAGGGTCTGCGCGAGATTCGCACCTATGCTGATGGCATCGGCCCTTGGAAGCCCTACCTCGTCTCAGCGCGTCAGGTCGATCGTGACAACGACGGCAAGATGGACGACTTGAATGGCGATGGCAAGATGGATGAGCGTGATCGCATGCTCATGCCCGCAGGCAACGTGGTCAGAGATGCGCATGCAGTCGGCCTATTCGTCCATGCCTACACCTTCCGCAACGAACCACGTCGCCTCGCTTCGGATTTCCAAGGCGACCCCAAGGCTGAATACGAGCTGTTCTATAAGCTCGGCGTCGATGGCGTGTTCACAGATTTTCCGGATACGGCTGTGGCTGCGCGTTCGAGGAAGTAAACGCTGATAGCTGCTTAGATTTGGGAATTGCTTGCTTGCAGTTTCGTGCTGACTTTTGTACGCTTGGCACGGTGGCCGCGATAGGAATCGTCGGGTGGGGAAACTGGGGTCGGATCACAATTCAGGACACTCAACTCACCGAAGCGAATTCAAGCCCATACGAAATGTGTAGAACACTAAAATTTAAAGCAAAAGAGGCAGATAGCCGACATAAAACCTGCGTAGAATGCTATCAAATCAGTAGTAAATCTTAGCGAGGTAAATCGCTAAATCCCATCAAAAACTCATCCACTGCTCGTGCAGCTTGGCGGCCTTCGCGGATGGCTCAGACGACCAAGCTCTGGCCACGGCGCATATCGCCTGCTGCGAATACTGCTGCCACATTGGTGGCGTAGCCACCCGTGAACTCGGTGTGGGCTTTGGCGTTGCCTCGGTTATCTTTGTCGTTACCGAAGGCGTCGATCACGCTGGCTACGGGCGAGACGAAGCCCATGGCGAGAAACACCATATCCGCTTTGTGAATCTTCTCTGTGCCGGGCACTTCCGTGAGCTTGCCGTCTTTCATTTCGACGTGTACGGTTTTGAGGCCTGTGAGCTTTCCTTTTTCACCAATTAATTCTTTGGTGGAGATAGCGAACTCGCGCTCGCAGTCTTCTTCGTGGCTGGACGATGTGCGCAGCTTCAGCGGCCAGTAAGGCCAGACGAGGGGGGGGGGTGTTTTCTTCCTCGGGCGGCTGGGGCATCACTTCAAATTGCGTGATTGGTTCAATCGGTGCGAGATACAAAGCTGTTTTTGATGAAAAAATACTCTAAGAATTTATCCGTAAATAAAGGATAATCTTACTCCATACGCGATTTTCGCGAATGGAGTGATGATGAGCAAAGTCAAGTCATGGGAAGTTACAGACGATTTCTGGGCTCGCGTAGAGCCACTTATTCCTGTGCGTGAGCGCCCAGCCGATCAACCCTATGCACGCGCAGCGGGAGGCGGGCGAAAGCCCAAAGATGCCAGACTGGTATTCGAGGCCATCTTCTATGTTTTGAGAACTGGCTGCCAATGGAAAGCTTTGCCTGCTGAACGGTTTGGCAGCGCCAGCTCTGTGCATGCGCGATTTCTGCAATGGGAGAGAGCGGGCTTCTTTGAGAAGCTTTGGAAGACTGGATTGGCCGAATACGACGCATTCGAGGGCATTGCGTGGCGATGGCAAAGCATCGATGGGGCCATGATGAAAGCGCCGATGGCGCAAGACTCTGTTGGACCCAATCCTACGGATCGGGGAAAAAAATGGAAGCAAGCGACACCTGCTGGTGGACGAGCGTGGTGTCCCGTTATCGCTCGTCGTGACCGGGGCGCATCGGCATGATGTCACGCAAGTGCAGGATGTGCTGGGTGGCATCATGGTTGACAGAGAAGACCCACCTAAGAGACGTAGCAAGCATCTGTGCGCAGATGCGGGCTATACCGGTGCGAAGGCGCTAGAGATTATTGAGAGCAAGGGCTATATTGCCCATGTGAAAGGGCGGGGCAAGGAAGCCAAAGAACTCAAAGAAGACCCCTCAAAGAAAGCTAGGCGCTGGGTTGTGGAGGTGTCGCACAGTTGGTTTAATCGCTTTCGCAAACTGCTGGTCAGATACGAAAAACTGCACCGAAGCTTCGTTGCACTCAATCATCTGGCCGCCGCTGTGATGGCGTTTAG
>JAYVJQ010000214.1:0-3133 GCA_043769055.1 Allobrachymonas sp. | reverse complement strand
TCAATCGTGCGGTCGTTGTCCCAACTGCCTGAGCGTATGCCCGCCTCCGAGCCGCCGCGCACATCCCAAATCGTGTAGCCATGCGCACCCAAGCGCTTGGCATCTTGCACGAGGCGTTTTTCTAGCGCGGCTTCGGCGAAGATGACGAGAAGTTTTTTAGGGTGTTTGTTCATTGCAACTCCTTCACGCGATTTGTTGAGCGAGCCATAGATACAGCGGCACGCCAATCACGATATTGAATGGAAAACTAATACCCAGCGCAGCGGTAATCGCCAGCCCCGCATTGCCCTGCGGCACGGCCATGCGCATCGCCGTGGGCGCGGCAATGTAGCTCGCGCTGGCTGCCAGCGTGGCCAAAATAGCGATGCCGCCGACTGATAAGCCCAGCGCCTTACCCACCAGAGCGCCCGCCACCGAGAGCGAGAGCGGCACGAGCGTGCCCAAGGCCAGCAGCCGCACACCATAGCGGCGCACCTCATGCAATTGCCCACCTGCCACCAAGCCAAGTTCGAGTAAAAATAAAGCCAGCACGCCTTTGAACAGATCGGTAAACAGCGGCGCAATCGGCTTCAAACCCTGCTCACCCATGACAGCGCCAATCGTCAAACCGCCCACCAGCAGCAGCACCGATTTACCAAACAGCACCTCATGCGCCAACTCGCGCCAATTGTTCGTTGTGGGTTTACCGCTTTCTGCATTGAGCTTGGCCAACTCGCGCCGCGCCAAAAACACGCCCGCCACAATGCCCGGCGCCTCCATCACCGCCACCCAGAGCGCCGCATGCGCTTCAAAAGCCACGCCCTTGCGCTGCAAATAGCTGGATGCCACCGCAAACGTCACCACACTCACCGAGCCATAGTGGGCCGCGAGTACCGCGCTGTCCACCCCCGAAAAACCCAAGCGCTTAAACAGCGGCGTGAGCAGCAGAGGAATCGCGCCGCCAAGCGCCATGCAGGCCACAATTTGCGGCAACACCACGGCAATGCTTTGTTTGTTCAGCTCGATCCCGCCCTTCAGACCAATGGCCAGCAGCAAGTACACCGAGAGCGCCTCATACAGCGCCTGCGGCAATTTCAAATCGCTTTTACCCAAGCGCGCAATCACGCCGAGGATGAAAAACAGCACCACTGCGTCGATCATGCAATCACCCCCTCTTGCGCGGCCTGCGCCGCTTCCATGCGCTTTTCTGCGGCACGCTCGGCATAGCGCCCAAAGCGCCAAGATGTGCCAATCATCGTGATGCGCCGCCATGTGTCGCGCTTGGCGGCTGGGCTCATCTCGGGCCAATGCTGCACTTCATCAAAGCTGCGGCCACAGCCCTTGCATTCATCATCGCCTTGGCTGGTGGAGCAAATGGCAATGCAGGGCGTGTCGGGCGTGCTGTCATACCAAGTCATCCACGCCTCATAGGCTTTGCGCGGCATGCTTTTCTCACTCACACGGTCTTGCTTGTGATAGATCATGAGCGCATAAATTTCGCCCAAGGCACGCAGCGGCGCAGCCAGCGTCACACCATCGGGCGAAGGCGAGCGAGATCGCCAAAAATTGATGGCGGCTTCAATGTCGCTGATGTGGATGCCGATAGGGGCATCAGAGAAAGGGTCGTAGCTCATGGTGTGTGCAGGGCGGGTATGGATGATACCGCCCTTGCCTTGGGTTTGATAAACGCTTGGCCCATGCCCTGAAACGACAAAGGCGAACCGAAGTTCGCCCTGTCAAACCAGCGGCCAAACGCCGCAAATAGCGATTAACGCCCTTTTTTCACTTCACTCACCAGCCAATCGGTGATTTGCAAAGCGCGGGCCATGCTTTGCGCGAGTGCGCCATCGGTGTAGAAGCGCCCGGCAATGCCCAAAGCTGGTACACCGCTCACCTTGTAATCGTTTTGCAACTGCGCGGCGCGGCGCGATTTGGTTTGCACTGAGAATGAGTTGTACAGCTCGTCAAACTTGGCTTTGTTCACCCCTTGCTCGGCTACCCATTCCCCAATGGCAGCTTGCGTGTTCAGCTGTTTTTTCTCTACGTGAATCGCGTAGAACACTTTTTTGTGCAGCTCCGCGACCTTGCCCATCGCCTCCAGCGTGTAGAACAAGCGTTGCTGGGGCACAAATTCATCACGGAAGGCCACGGGCATGCGGCGCAGCACCACATCTTTGGGCAACTTAGCGGCCCACTGCTCCAATTGCGGCTCAAAGGCATTGCAATGCGGGCAGTTGTACCAGAAGAACTCGATCACCTCGACCACACCTTTGCCATCAGTGGGCACGCGCTTGTCCAACGCCACATAATCTTGGGCTTCTTGAAAATTGCGCGCTTGTTGGGCAAATGACAAGGCTGGGAGGCAGGCCGCTGCAGCGGCTGCGCTGGTGGTTTTGATCAAATCACGACGAAACATGGGCAAGACTCCAAAAGCAGTTGAGGCAAAACGCTGGATGATGGAAAGATAACGTTGCTGAGGGACAATGGGCCGACAAAGTTCCTGCACAGCAATTCACAGTTCACGGCAGAATATTTATCGCTGAACCCGCACGATGGCAGTTTCAAAGCCAGCGGCATCGAGTTTTTCTTTGGCTTTGTCGGCATCGTCTTTCTTATCGACTGGCCCTACGCGCACGCGAAACACGGTACGGCCCGATTGCTCGCGCTCAGTGATTTTGGCTTCGAAGCCAGCGATTGTGAGCTTAGCTTTTTGGGCTTCTGCATCTTCAGGCGTGCGAAATGCGCCAGCTTGCACGAAATAGGTAAAGGGCTCGACACCGCCCACCGCTGCTGTGCTGGTAGCAGCAGGGTTGGCGCTTTTGGCCTTGGCCAGATCACCCAAAGGGTCAACGCTGCCGGGCTTGGCAGTAGATGCGGCTGTTTTGGGCGCAGAAGCAGCAGCTTTGGGCTCGGGTGCTGTTGCCACCGTAGGCGTGGCAGAGGTGGCCGTGCCAACCGTGCCAGATGCGCTGGGTTTGGCGGGGTTTTTGCCATACAGCGGTGAATTGGGATCCCAAGCTTTGTTTTTTTGGCTCTCAGCTGCATCTTGCTCAGCGGTGGTTTTGGTGTTCGCACCTTTGTTCATGAAGGGCACAGGCACTTTGGCCACATACAGCGCCACAGACAAGGCAGCCCCCAGACCAATCACTAGCCC
>JAYVJQ010000213.1:0-3434 GCA_043769055.1 Allobrachymonas sp. | reverse complement strand
AAATGCACCACAATGCCAGTGGCGCAGCGGATTTTCTGAGATTGCCAAGCAATGCGGTGGTGGAGCTTGGCTCAAAGGTTGAGATATAGACGACGTGTTGACGGCGTTTTATAAAGACTTTTCGCTCTCTGCTGCCACGGCGGGTCTCGTGGCTGTGTTGGTGGGCTTCACCAGCTCAGTGGCCATTGTATTTTCTGCGGCGCTGGCATTCAAAGCCACACCTGAGCAGCTCACCTCGTGGATGTGGGCGCTGGGCTTGGGCATGGGCCTGTGCACGCTGATCCCTTCACTCATCCTCAGAAAACCCGTGATGGTGGCATGGAGCACGCCCGGTGCGGCGGTGCTAGCGGTCGCGGGTGTGGCGGGCGCATCAGGCGCGGGCTATTCGATGAATGAAGCGGTAGGCGCTTTCATGATTTGCGCTGTGCTGATCACGCTGGCTGGCGTGACGGGCTGGTTCGAAAAGCTCATGGATCGCATTCCGATGGCTATTGCAGCCGCGCTGCTGGCCGGTGTGCTCGCACGGTTTGGCATGCAAGGCTTTGTTGCCGCGCAGACAGATTGGCCGCTGGTGGCGCTCATGCTGCTGACTTATCTGTGCGCCAAGCGCTGGAACGCACGCTATGCCGTTGTGCTCACATTGATTGTCGCTATTATTTTCATAGCACTCCGCGCAGATTTTATGCCGGCAAACATCACTTTTTCCTTCGCAAAGCCCGTGTTTGTAATGCCTGTATTCACGTGGCAAGCAGCCATCAGCCTTGCGCTGCCGCTGTTTATCGTCACGATGGCTTCGCAAAACTTGCCGGGTGTGGCCGCCATTCGCGCGACAGGCTATCAGTTGCCGCTTTCCAAGATCATCAGCATGACAGGTGTGGCGACTTTTTTGCTCGCGCCTTTTGGCGCGTTTGCACTCAACCTCTCTGCAATTACCGCTGCGATTTGCATGGGCAAAGAGGCGCATCCTGATGCCGACAAACGCTATATCGCCTCATCCGTCTGCGGCATCATCTACATCTTCATTGGTTTGTTTGCCAGCATCGTTACGGCTTTGCTTACGGCTTTTCCCAAAGAGCTGATCGCAGCGATTGCGGGCTTGGCGCTTTTGGGCACGATTGCGGGCGGCTTAGCCACAGCCCTGAAAGACGAAAAGCACCGCGATGCCGCCATCATCACCTTTCTCGTGACATTGAGCGGCGTGACGCTCGCTGGCATCGGCGCGGCCTTCTGGGGCGTGGTGGCGGGCAGCTTGGCGCTGTTTGTGCAAAACTATCGGGCTCAACAAGTCTGAGAACATCAATGCACATCCTCTTCATCGCCGATCCCCTCGAGTCTTTCCAAACCTACAAAGACAGCACGTTTGCCATGATGCGCGCAGCAGCTGCTCGTGGCCACACTTTAAGCGCCTGCGAGCCGAAAGACATCATGTGGCAAAGCGGCGGACTAGTCACGGCCTATGTGCGCGATATTGAGCTGTCTGGCGAGCTTGAGCATTGGTTTTCAGCCAAGCAAGCCAAGCCTGACGAGCGCCCCCAAGCCCTCCGAGATTTCGGCGCAGTGCTCATGCGCAAAGACCCGCCTTTTGACAGCGAATATTTCTACGCTACGCATTTGCTCGAGCAAGCCGAGCGCGAAGGCGCGAAGGTGTTGAATAAAGCACGCGCTTTGCGCGATCATCCCGAAAAACTGGCGATTATGGAGTTCCCACAATTCATCTCGCCCACATTGGTCACGCGCGACGCATCGGACATCAAGCGCTTTCACGCCGAGCACCAAGACATCATCTTGAAGCCGCTTGATGGCATGGGCGGCGCAGGCATCTTCCGCGTCAAAACCGATGGCCTCAATCTTGGCGGCATCATCGAAACGCTCAACAAAGACGGCGCGCAAAGCGTGATGGTGCAAAAGTTTATTCCGGCCATTGCGCAGGGCGACAAACGCATCTTAGTGATCAACGGCGCACCCGTGCCCTACAGCCTCGCTCGCATTCCGCAAGGCGGCGAAGTGCGCGGCAATTTAGCGGCAGGCGGCAAAGGCGTGGCGCAACCCATCACACAACGAGATCGTGAGATTGCAGAATTGATCGGCCCCATTCTGGCCAAGCGCGGCTTGTTTTTAATTGGCCTCGACGTGATCGGCGATCAGCTCACTGAGATCAACGTCACCAGTCCGACTTGCTTTCAAGAAATCAAAGATCAGACCGGCTGGGATGTGGCAACACATTTCATCACGCAGCTAGAGTTACTCTTAAAACCATAGCACTCTGCGCATATTCCATGCCGGCTATATACTCAAAAGGCTTAAAAAAGCGGGGCAAAAGAATTCATCGCGCACCCAAGCGTTCAAGCTCAGTGCGAGCCGCATCCAAATCGCGACCATACTCCGCGAGATAGCGATCACGCTCTTCGCTGCTCCATTCATTCGGTGAAAAACTATCCGCTGTGTAATTGCCACTAACATGCACCACGCCCGCGAGGCGCGCCATCATCAATCGATCTGGAAACTTGTCTGGAATGAGCAAAAAACCATCCACATCGCGCAATCTGAGCGGAAAGATGGGGCGCTTATCGCGGATCAATGCGCCGAACAGATGAAGCTTGAATTCCTGCACGCCGGCAGCAACTTCCTCATTAAAACTCACCAAGGCAAACGGCTGACCTCGCGCATCATCAATACGCCCGCTCACCACATAGCGGCCCGCGACGCGCACATTGGCTTTGAGATAGAAATTCAATGAACCGGCTTCTTGCGCCTCGCGCACCGTGCCCCAAGCAGCGGGAACGTCTTCGGTGTAGACCACATCAAAATGCGCCACACCTTCTTTGCCATCTGCGCGCACGAAGACGAGGATGCGGATCGTGCCAGCGAAGCCCGCAAAGCCTTGTGTAGAGGGCGAAAGGCGTGCGCTGAAATTTCCATCACCCGCCACATCATCCACTGCACCGGCACTGCCTACTCCCGCATCTGAAAACTCCAAATTCGCTGTGCGTAGTTGCGCGAGTTGTTTTCCATCAGGCACCGATTGCGCCGCTGCACGGGTGATCAAAAGTGGCAGCACTTTGCCGCTCTCGTCTGTGGCTTGCACCGTAAATTTGACCACGTCTGACCCTGACAGAAACACGCGATCTTGACCCGTTTTAAGCGTAATGCCGGCTACGGGCTCGCCGCGCTCATTGCGCATCGTTTTTTCTTCCACTATCGCGTCAAACGGGCGCACTTGATCCGGCGCATCTGCAATCGGACGAGACTCATGCGGATAGCGCGTTGCATCGCGGTAGGTGCTGAAGACTTGCGATGCTCGCTCGAACCGAGCTCGCGCTTGAGCCAATTTTTCTTCGCGCAACTTGAGGCCTTCTGAACTTAAAGGCGCACCTGTTGCACTCATACTGCCGCTAGCGCCTGCTCCGCTGGCAAGCGATGATCCACGGGTGTCT
>JAYVJQ010000212.1:0-6989 GCA_043769055.1 Allobrachymonas sp. | reverse complement strand
AACGCTGTGGACTTGGCAGGCTTCCCCAATGGCCGCCGCCCCAAAGATGACGTGGTGGACATTGCACTGGTGGCCATGCTCGGCGGCCTGTGCGTGATCAATGGCACGAACAACGGTCTCGGTTTGAATGGCGTGCCTGGCGTGCCATCGCTCACCTCTACCTGTGCACCAGCCAGCGTGCCGCTCGGCGCAACAGCAGCGGCCGTGCACGATGGTGTGGATCAAGCCGTGGTGCCCTTCCTCACGCGCTTTCCTTACCTGAACACGCCTTTGGCTGGTTCGCAGTAAGCACGCGATCCTCAAGGAGACTTCCATGAACACACTTGCACTCAGATTGACACGCACGGCACAAGCCCTGCTTACACTCAGCGCAGCGGCCTTGCTGGTTGCCTGCGGAAGCGGTAACAATGAAACCTTAGCCATCGCGCTTGTACCGGGCACTGACGTACCCGTTGCAGCCACGACGGCATCCACAGCAGCTACAGATTTCGTAAGAACTGTCGTGAGCAAGGGTGAGGCGGATACAGAAAACGCTTTGGTTGTAGGAGAGGCATTGCTTGCCGCCTCTGAAACCGACGATCCTGTCGCGATCTAAGCAGCAACAGCCTGTGGCGGCGTAGATGGTTTTTACATCTACGCCGCTTCTTTTTGCGTAATCACATCATGAAGCTCATTTTTACTGCATGGATGCTATGTGCATTTCAAAGCGTATTCGCCCAAGTCAAAGATTTACCCACGCCCAACGGAGATACGGTTTTAGAAAAGCTAGGTCCACGCCTTGCACCCGTCGCCACACGCACCGATGCCAGCCTCATCCCCGCTGTGCGCCAAGCGATCGAGCTAGCGCGGCAAACGGCCGACCCGCGTTACCTCGGCCAAGCGCAAGCCTTGATCGGCAAGCAGTGGAGCAGCAAGGAGGCCAGCCACGATTTGCTCACTTTGCAAGCCACGATTGAGCAAAGTCGCCACGAATTTGGCCAAGCAGCGGCCACCTTGCGCCTCGCACTCACGCGCCCTGCACCTTCGCATGCGCAGGCCAAGCTCACGCTGGCCACGATCGAGCGCGTGCAAGGCCGCTATGGCGCAGCTGCCGCTGCCTGCACAAGCATCACGGAAGCTCCCGCCCAGCTGTATGCCCGCGCTTGCATGTTGGAGACGATTTCCTTGCAAGGCCAATCAGCTGGCGCACGCGAGGGCTTGGGCCAGCTCCTGCGCGAGCAGCGCCTGCCTGTTCAGCAAGCATGGCTGCAATCGTTGATGGCAGAAAATGAATTGCGCGCTGGCGACAATGCTGCCGCGCTTAAGCACTTCGCCATCAGCCTGAGCTTGGCTAATGATGGCTACACTGCGCTAGCCTTTGCAGATGCCCTGCTCGATGCGGGCCAAGCGCAAGCGGCCTTAGATGCCTTGCGCAAGCAGCCCAGCAGCGACAGTGTGCTTATTCGCCAAGCGCAGGCTTACAAGCTACTGCGCGATGCGCGCTACAAGAGCATCGCCAACGATTTGGCTCTGCGTTTTACTGCTTCATCGCTGCGGGGCAATACACAGACCCATGCGCGCGAGCAAGCCTTGTTTGAATTGCAGGTGCAAGGCAATGCACCCGCAGCTCTCGCTTTGGCACAAACCAATTTGAAGCTCCAAAAAGAAAGCGTCGATTGGCTGCTGGCTTTGCGCAGCGCGCAAGCTGCGGGCAATAGCGCGGCTGCAAATGAGGTATTGAAAGCCGCCGCACTAACTGAACTCAAAGATGCGAGGCTCAAATGAAGTACCTCGCGCGTTCATTTGTCGTAGGCTGCTTAATGCTGATGAACAGCGCAAGTTATGCCCACAAAGCCAGCGATGCCTACTTACAGCAAAAGAGCAGCGGCGCTTGGGCATATTCCATCGCCCTGCGCGATTTAGATCGCGCCATCGACACGCTTGATGCCAATGCCGACAGACAGCTCACATGGGCTGAAGTGCAAGCCGCGCTGCCTGCGATCAGCCAATGGGTAGGCCAAGGTATTACGCTACGCTGCAAAGGCCCAGCGCTGCCACTCATGTGGGCGTTTGACGCTCTGGAGCAGCGCAGCGATGGCGTGTTTGTGCGTCTCGTAGCGCCCGCGTCTTGCGCATTGAACGACACCGAGCTGCGCTATACCGCGATGCAAGAGCTGGATGCCGATCACCGGGCTATTTTGATCCATGCATCGGGTGCCATCGTGTTGCAGCCCAGCGATGCTTGGCGTGCGGCCAGTGGGCAAACGTCTATCTGGACCACGCTGGGCAACTTCATCTCTTTAGGCATTGGGCATATCGGCTCAGGCGCAGATCACATCGCTTTTGTCATCTGCTTGGTGCTGGGCATCGCTTTGCGCAGCCAATGGCGCGAGCTGCTGCTCACCATCACCGCATTCACAGTAGGTCACTCCATCACCCTGATTTCGGCAACGTTCGGCTGGGTCGGCTCGCCAGTATGGGTCGAGCCTGCGATTGCAGCGTCGATTGGTGTGGCCGCAGCGGTCAATTTACTGCCCGAGCGCATCCACTGGCTGCAATCCCTGTGGCCCAAAGCCGCCATCGCCGCCCTCTTTGGCCTGATCCACGGCTTGGGTTTTTCAGGCGCGATGACTGAAGCGCGAGTACCCGATGCCTCACTGCTCTGGGCACTGGCGGGCTTCAATCTCGGCGTAGAAATCGGTCAGTTGCTCATCATCGCCGCATGGGGCGTGATCTATTTCGCACTGCATCGTTGGCAGGGTTACAAGCGCTGGTTTGTACCCGCGCTGAGCTGGGTTTTGATTGGCGTGTCATTGTTTTGGTTATTCGATCGATTAGGAGTTTTTGCATGAGAAAGATGAAAATTGCACACCATCTAGCGCCCATCGCTAGTGCATGCGTGATGTGTTGCACAAACGCGCTGGCGCAAACTGCGGCTGAGCCCACCCTCAAGCCAATAGAAGTGCCTGCGCATTACGACAATGCCGTGGGCACGAGTGATGCAGCTTCGCAAGGCAGCATTCGCGCCGAGCTGCTGAAAAACAAGCCTGCGCTGCGCCCCGGCGAAGTGCTCGAATTCGTGCCGGGTATGGTGGTCACGCAGCATTCGGGCGATGGCAAGGCCAATCAGTATTTTTTGCGTGGCTTCAATTTGGATCACGGCACGGATTTTTCTACCTCCATCAACGGCATCCCCGTGAATATGCCCACGCACGCGCATGGCCACGGCTATACCGACATCAACTTTCTCATCCCCGAGTTGGTGGATCGCATTGATTACCGCAAAGGCCCGTATTTCGCTTCGCAGGGCGATTTTTCAGCAGCAGGTGGAGCCGATATTCTCTACCGCCGCCAACTCGCGCCCACTGCCAGCTTGGAGCTTGGCCAGCGTGGCTACCAACGAGGCTTTGTGGGCGGCACAGTGCAGGTGGGCGGCGGCTTGAAATTGCTCGGCGCGCTAGAGCTATCGCACAACGATGGGCCGTGGACGGTGAAGGAAAATTTCCGCAAAACCAACTCCGTACTCACACTGTCTGATGGCAATGCCGTCAACGGCTGGTAAGTCAGCCTGATGAACTACCAAGCCCGCTGGACGGCAACCGATCAAATCCCTGAGCGCTTGATTGGCCAGCCCTTCAATGGCAGCACCTTTGGCCGCTTCGATTCTTTAGACGACACCACGGGCGGGCGCACCGAGCGGCGCAGCCTCTCTGGCCAGTGGCAGCGCAGCGCAGGCGCGGTGCGCGATGAAATTTCTCTGTATGCGCTGCGCTATTTACTGGATCTGTATTCCAATTTCACTTACTTTGTGAACGGCGTTGGCGGCGATCAGTTCAACCAAAAAGATGCGCGCACCGTGCTGGGCGGCCAAGCTACGCGCACGGTGGCGCACAAGCTGGCTGGCCGCGAATCGAGCACGCAGTTTGGCCTGCAACTGCGGCAAGATCGTATTCGCGTGGGCTTATATGACACTGCGCAGCGCAGTATCACTGGTACGGTGCGCGACGATAAGGTGCGGCAATTGCAGACTGGCTTGTTCGTTGAAAACAGCACGCAATGGCTGCCCGCATTTCGCAGTGTGATAGGTATTCGCTGGGATCAACTGAATGCCCATGTGAACGCGCTGAGCTTGCCAGTCAATTCTGGCAAATCGCGCGACGCGCAAGTCTCACCTAAGCTCTCACTCATCTTCGGGCCTTTCAATCAAACTGAATTTTTCTTCAATGCAGGCCGAGGGTTTCATAGCAACGATGCACGAGGCACAACCATTAACGTCGATCCCAAAACGAGCGGCGCAGCAGACCGCGTGCCGGGCTTGGCAGCCTCGCGTGGTATTGAAATTGGCGCACGCACCGAAGCCATCAAAGGCTTGCAAAGCTCAATCGCGCTGTGGCAGCTCAAGGCTGATTCTGAGCTGGTGTATGTGGGCGATGCAGGCGCGACCGAACCGGGCGAAGCCAGCAAGCGGCGCGGCATCGAGTTCAACAACCGGTTTGCGCCCAACTCACGCATGATCTTTGATGCAGACTTTGCCTTCACACGCGGGCGCTTTGTGAATGGTGATTACATTGACAACGCGGTCGAGCGCATCGCCACGCTCTCCGCCACCTACAAGCCCGCGCCTTGGTCATTCACACTCGCCACGCGCTACATTGGCTCAGGCCCGCTGGACGCGGCTAACACGGTGCGCTCGCGCCCGAGCATCACCACCAATCTGCGCATGGGCTATCAGCTGAGCAAGCAAGTTGAGTTCGGCCTTGATGTGTTCAACCTGTTCAATCGCCGCAACGACGATATTCAGTATTTCTATGAATCGCAATTGCCCGGTGAAGCAGCACCCGTGGCAGACCGCCACATTCACCCCGCCGAGCCGCGCAGTGTGCGACTGGCGATGAAGGTGAATTTTTAAACTCCCTCACGCGGCATAATCGCTTTGCCCCGAGCGCTCCAGCTTGCGCAGCATCGCAGGCCACACGAATGCTGCGCCGATGCCATCGGTTTGCACCTTCATGGCCTGCGCTGTGCCTGCCACGATGCGTGGATCTACATCCGTCAACGCGCCTCCCGCCTGCGCAGAGATTTGAATTTGGCAAGTGCTCTCCAGCACATACATGGACAAAAATGCATCCGCAATACTTTTGCCCACGGTGAGCAGGCCATGGTTGCGCAGCACGAGAAAGTTCTTATCGCCTAGATCAGCTTGCAAGCGCGGCTTCTCATCAGGGCGGAAAGCCACGCCCTCGTAGCCGTGATACGCGAGCGATGCCAACACAAAGGTAGATTGCTGCGAAATCGGCAACACGCCCGCCGCCTGCGCGCTCACAGCCACGCCCGCTCGGGTGTGCGTGTGCAGCACGCATTGCGCATCATCGCGCGCCTCGTGCACCGCGCTGTGAATTACGAAGCCCGCAGGGTTCACGGGAAAGGGCGAATCCATCAGCTTGTTGCATTGCATGTCGACTTTCACCAGAGACGATGCTGTGATCTCGTCAAACATCAAACCATACGGATTGATGAGAAAGTGATGCTCGGGGCCGGGTAAGCGCGCTGAGATGTGGGTGAACACCAAATCGCTCCAGCCATACAGCGCCACCAGCCGATAGCAAGCCGCCAAATCGCAGCGCAAAGCCCACTCTTCGGCGCTGACTTGGGATTGAACGGAGGGAATAGTTAAAGCGGGCATGGTAATCACCTGTGAAGTGCATTGATGCATGCAGTGTACGTAGTTCCCACTAAAAGCAAACCATTACGCAATTCCCACTATGCGTTTTCCACACGAAAAATGTCGCGGAGATTACTTAAGATCGCGTTTTCGATTATTTCTATACCTGCTATTTAAATTTTGGAGACCAGTATCATGAACCGTCGCACCACACTCGCGCAAACTGCTTTGACTGCCCTGTTGCTCACCACGGCTACAGCGGCAGTCTTTGCCCAAGCCCCCACAGCGGCTGCCCCTTGGCCCACACAACCAGTCAAAATCATTGTGCCCTACGCAGCCGGCGGCACGACGGATATTGCCGCGCGCATCTTGGCCAATGAATTAACCAAGAAGTGGGGACAATCCGTGCTGGTGGACAATAAGCCCGGAGCTTCCACACAAATCGGCACTGATTTCGTCGCCAAATCAAAAGATGGCCACACGCTGCTCATGACGGCCTCGCCCTTCGCGGTGAACCCCACACTGTTTGCCAAGCTGCCGTATGACACCTACAAAGACTTCAAACCCGTCACCTTGGTCGTGCGCAATGGCTTGTTCCTCGTCACCAGTGGCAAGCAGTCCTATGCCAACGTCAAAGATATGGTGGAGGCAGGTAAAGGCGACAAAACCGTGAGCATCGCCTCGCCCGCCAACGGCAGTATGGCGCATATGGTGGCCGAATTGCTGGCCGATCAACACAAATTCAACTTGCTGCATGTGCCTTATCGCGGCACACCACCTGCGCTCACCGATGTGGTGGGCGGGCAAGTGCAATTTTTATTTGACAACCCCAGCTCTTCGCTGCCGCTGATTAAAGACGGCAAGCTCAAAGCCTTGGCCTACACGGGCTCTAAGCGCTCCAAAGCCCTGCCTAATGTGCCCACTGTGGCCGAGACGTTTCCAGGCTTTGAAGCACTGAACTGGTTTGGCATGCTCGCACCGAGCGCGATGGACGATATGCTGCTAGACCGCATCGCACGCGATGCCAATGCAGTGCTGAAGAAGAAAGAAGAAAGAAGTGGTGGAGCGTTTCACCTCTGAAGGGGTCGAAATTGGCGGCATTCCGCGTGAAGCATTTGGTGCTTTTTTAGCCGTGGAGACAATTCGTTGGGCAAAAATTGTTCGGGCTCGGAATATTAAGGCGGATTGATTGATTTAAAGCAAGTGAATCAAGTGGCCCTTATCAAATCTGCATAAAGCGCTATAAAAATAGGCTATGTCATCGTTAATTATTGGTATAAACTAAAGCCATATAAATCAACGAGTTAGGAGATGCCATGAAACGCGAAGACTTCCAAGCGCTGGCTGT
>JAYVJQ010000211.1:0-6177 GCA_043769055.1 Allobrachymonas sp. | reverse complement strand
TTGTTGTTGGAGCGCATCGGCCCTTTGACCTGAATCGTCAATTCCTCGCCCGCAGCACCCAGAAAATGCCAGCGTGAATCGTGCTGTATCGAGCTGATGACGAGAGCCTCGTGTGAGCTTAGGTCAATCGGCGTGGCTGGTGTGCCGCGCCGTGCCAAATAATCAGGCGAAGCAACCACAGACCAAGGGTTCGTGCCCAAGAGTCGCGCGCCCAAGCTGGAATTGGCCAAACGCCCCATGCGAATTGCGACATCAATGCCTTGCGCCACCATGTCAACAATGTGGTCGTCAAACAGCAGTTCAATCTGTACTTTGGGGTTGGATTGGAGAAAGCGCAACACCAAAGGCGCAAGCACGCGCCGCCCAAAATCCATCGTCGTGCTGATGCGCAGACCGCCTTGAACCTCTGACTGCATCAGCGAAGCCACGTTCTCAGCTTCTTCCACATGCTGTGCGATCAGTTTGCATTTGTCATAAAACAGAATACCCACCTCGGTGGGCGTAACGCCATGCGTGCTGCGATACAGCAGGCGCGAGCCGAGCTGCTTTTCTAGCTGGGCAATCAGCTTGGTGGCCGAAGGTTGCCCGATGCCCACATCGGTGGCGGCTTTGCTAAAGGAGCCCAAATCCACCACGCGGACAAAGAGCTTCATGGCTTGCAAACTGGTCATGCCCCGAGTAGATCACGCGCTTTGTGGAAAGGCAATATTCATTCATGGAATAAAGAAAATTCCCAAATGGCTACTTCCGAAAGCAATCTTCCTTCCGCATGATCGCAGCTACTTTGAGGAGACCCCATGAACTACTTTCGCAAGCATTTACTGGTACTCGGTTTTTTAACAATCGCCCTGCCCGGCTTAGCAATTGCGCAGGCCTACCCTAATAAGCCCGTGCGACTGATCGTGCCCTTTGCACCGGGCGGCACGACCGATCTACTAGCGCGGGTCATTTCGGTCAAGATGGGCGCGGCGCTAGGTCAAAGCGTGATCGTAGACAACAAAGCCGGCGCAGGGGGTGCCATTGGCGCAGCCGAGGTTGCCAAAGCCGCGCCAGATGGCTACACGCTGCTGATGTCTTCGGTGTCCACCATGGCCACCAACCCGGCCATCAACCCCAAGACGCCCTACGACCCGAATGTGGATTTCGTGCACATCATCAACGTGGCAGCCACGCCGAATGTGATTGCCGTGCATCCTTCGTTCCCGGCTAAAGACTACAAAAACTTTGCCGAACTGCTGCGCAAAAACCCCGGCAAATACAGCTATGCATCCGCAGGCTCTGGCTCCATCGGTCATTTGTTGGCCGAAATTTACAAGAGCGAGGCCAAAGTATTTATCACGCATATTCCTTATCGCGGCTCTGGCCCCGCTCTGAACGATACCGTGGCAGGTCAGGTGTCGATGATTGCGGACAATCTGCCCACTTCGCTGCCCTTCATCATGGACAAGCGCCTGATTCCCATCGTGGTGGCTGCGCCCAAGCGCTTGGCTCAATTGCCGAATGTCCCTACCTTCAGCGAAGTGGGCTTGGCAGCGGTCAATCGCATGTCGTTCTTGGGCGTGTCTGCACCCAAAGGCACATCTAAGGACATCGCAGACAAATTGAATGCGGCAGTGAAAGCTGCCTTGGCAGATGCCTCCGTACGGGAGCGCATCGAAGCCACGGGCGCCATCGTGGTGGGCAACTCAGCTGCGGAGTATCAAAAGCAAGTTAAAGATGAGTTTGATATCTACACCCGCGCTGTCAAAGAGCAGGGGCTCAAGCTCGATTGAGTCGTTATTCAGCTTATTCACTTATTTCATTGAAACCATCATGCCCGCTTACGCTGCCAACCTCACCATGCTGTTCACCGAGCTGCCCTTTTTGGAGCGGTTTGCAGCGGCTGCGCAGGCCAACTTCAAAGCAGTCGAATTTTTGTTTCCCTACGATTACGCCGTGGAAGATATCCAGCAACGCCTTCAAGTCAATGGCCTGAAGCTGGTGCTGCACAACCTGCCCGCAGGCAACTGGGATGCGGGTGAGCGCGGCATTGCTTGCTTGCCTGATCGGATGGAGGAATTTCGCACGGGCGTGGCCACTGCCATCCGCTATGCCAAAGCGCTCGGCGTGCCTCAGCTCAATTGTTTGGCGGGCAAAACACCTACTGGCTTCGATAGCGGCGTGGTGCGGCAAACCTTGGTGGACAACCTGCGCCATGCAGCGGCAGAACTCAAAGCCGCAGGCTTGAGGCTGTTGATCGAGCCGATCAATACCTACGATATTCCCGGCTTTTACTTGAACAAAACACAGCAAGCATTGGATCTTCTGGACGAGGTTGATGCAGACAATGCCTTCTTGCAATATGACATTTACCATGCCCAGCGCATGGAAGGCGAGTTGGCAGCCACCATCACCCAATATTTAGCGCGCATCGGTCATATTCAGCTTGCTGATAATCCTGGCCGCCATGAGCCGGGCTCGGGTGAGATCAACTACACATGGTTGCTCAAGCACCTTGATGTGATCGGCTACCAAGGCTGGATTGGTTGCGAGTACAAGCCAGCGACAACAACCTTGGCAGGCCTTGGCTGGCGCAAACAATTCGTCCAATAGACAGCGGACAGCGCACTTGCATCAACAGATATCAGCAATATTTTAGGATTCAACATGACAGCACAGTCTCAAAAAATCGGTTTCATTGGTCTTGGCACCATGGGCGCGCCCATGGCAGAGCATCTGATCAAGGCGGGGCATCAATTATTTGTCCACACGGTGGGCAGGATACCGGCCTCCATTGCCACCCAAGCGGCCCAACTGTGCGCCAGCTCGCGCAGCGTTGCCGAGCAAGCTGACATCGTGTTCATCATGGTGCCAGATACTCCCGATGTCGAAGCCGTTTTGTTTGCGGCGGAGGGTGTGGCAGCAGGGCTTTCAAAAGCTAAAGTGGTGGTGGACATGAGCTCGATCTCACCGATATCCACCAAAGTATTTGCCAAAAAAATCAATGATTTAGGCTGCGATTACCTCGACGCACCCGTCTCTGGCGGCGAAGTAGGGGCGAAAAACGCCACGCTCTCCATCATGGTGGGCGGCGCGGAAGACGTATTCACCCAAGTCAAACCTCTGTTTGAACTCATGGGCAAAAACATCACTTGGGTAGGTGGCAATGGCGATGGGCAAACGGCTAAAGTAGCCAATCAAATCATCGTGGCGCTCAATATCGAGGCGGTGGCCGAGGCGCTGCTATTTGTAGCCAAGGCGGGGGCAGATCCGGCGCGCGTACGCCAAGCTTTGATGGGTGGATTTGCATCGTCCAAAATTTTGGAAGTGCATGGCGATCGCATGATCAAGCGCAACTTCGACCCAGGCTTTCGCATTGAGCTGCATCAAAAAGATTTGAATTTGGCGCTCTCCAGCGCGCGTGCCTTGGGCGTTTCATTGCCCAATACCGCCACAGCGCAAGAGCTGTTCAATGCCTGCGCAGCGCACGGCGGCAAAGCCTGGGATCACTCAGCCATGGTGCGCGCTTTGGAGCAATTGGCCAATTTTGAAATCGGACAACTTGCGACTTGATTCGCTTGCGTTTTGATAACAGGGGGTGTATTTTTTTAGGAGACAGACATGAAACGTCGTCAACTGATCGCTTCCACGTCACTTTCATTACTTCCCGGTTTAGGCTGGGCTCAGACCGGCAAGCCAATCCGCTTGATCGTGCCCTTTCCAGCGGGCGGGCCAACCGACCTCGTGGCGCGCGTGGTCGCAGAGCCCTTGGGCCGACTGCTCGGGCAGCCTGTTATCGTGGACAACAAAGGCGGAGCGGGCGGCTCTATCGGCACGGCAGAGCTTGCGCGCGCGCAGCCAGATGGCCTGACCTTCGGGATCGCCTCTGTGTCCACACACGGGGTCAACCCGGTAGTCTACAAAAAGCTCGCCTACGACCCGATCAAAGATTTTTCACCCGTATGCGAGCTTTGCAAAGCCCCCGTGACCTTGGTGGTGCATCCCTCCATCCCCGTCTCCAACATGGCTGAGTTCATTGCTTATTTGAAAAAGAATCCGGCCAAGTTAGCTTACGGCTCACCAGGCAATGGCAGCAACAACCACATGCTGGCCGAGCTGTTCAAAAGCGCAACCAATACCTTCATGCTGCACATTCCTTATCGAGGCACGGGCCCTGCGATGGCGGATTTGCTCAGCGGCCAGATTCAGGTGTATTTTGACCAAGTGGCCTCAAGTATTGCGCACATCAAATCGGGCAAGCTGCGCTCACTGGCCCTCTCGTGGCATCAACGGCTGGATATCTTGCCCCATGTCCCCACATTTGCGGAGACCAGTCTTTTTGCCAACAACAATCCTTCATGGTTTGGCTTGTTAGCACCTGCCAAAACGCCTGAGACGGAGATTCGTCGCGTCCACCAAGCCGTCATCAAGAGCTTGGCTGAGCCAGCCGTCAAAGAGCGTTTTGCGCAACTGGGCTTATTTGCCAGTGGCGGCACGCCTGCGGAGCTTGCGGCGCTGATTCAAAAAGAAATCAACACCATGAGCCGCGTGGCCAAGTTCGCCAAAATTTCATTGGATTGAGCTGGGTTCTGAGCAAGATTTTGAGTGCCAACCTTGACCCCAGTTAGCTATGAATCCCATAGCTAACTGCGCATATACCGTGCCGGGTAGAAGCCAAAATGCTTCAAAACCAGCTAAAAAACGGGCACAATAAGAGCCCATGTCGCAACGCGTCGTCCCCACCCTGCTGATTGCCCTCTTGCTGATCCTGCATGCGCAGCTGTGGCTGGGGCGCGGCAGTGTGTCGCATGTCAATCAATTGCAAACCAAGCTGCAAGAGCTGAATACCAAAAACAAAGCCTCGCAGCTGACCAATGAGCAACTCGCTGCTGAAGTGCGCGATCTCAAAGAGGGTTTGGAGATGATTGAGGACAAGGCGCGCAGCGAGTTGGGCATGGTCAAGCCCAATGAAATTTTGGTGCAGTACGCGAAATAAACCTAAATCGTCTGCGTGGGCCGGTCTGAGCCCAGATGTGCGCCTAAAAGTTGCTCGATTTTGATTTTGAGCAGCTTAGATTTTTCATCTGCCGGAAAGCGAATGCCAATACCCTGGGTGCGGTTACCAGCAGCTTTGGCGGGTGTGACCCAAGCCACCTTGCCGGCTACCGGGTAGCGCTGCGGGTCTTCGGGCAGCGTCATCAGCACGTAGACATCATCGCCCAGTCGGTATTCTTTGGCTGATGGAATGAAAATACCGCCATCGGTGAACTGAGAGATATAAGCCGCATAAAGCGCCGCTTTTTCCTTGATCGCCAACTGGATCACGCTCGGGCGTGGCGTGGTGCCAGCGCCGGGTGTGGCTGTGGAGGGTGCGGAGCTGCTCATACCCTTGAGTTTATACAGACTTTGGCCTGATTGACCATATCTTCGAGCAAAAGCTCTTGCTTGAAGGGGTGTTCAATCTGGCGAGATAAGCTTTTAAGCTGCTGGCCCCAAGCAGCAAGCGCGCGAGCGGGGGGCGCTTTGGGCAAGTCTTGCTGCTGATAAAAGCGCGGTGCAACGCCCAGCTTGCTGGCCCACAGATCGTGGCAGAGCTTGTGCAGCGCATCGAGTAATTGGGCGCCGCTGAGTTGCGCCACCGCCTGCACTTGGCCTTTTTGCATGGCCAGCGGCAGCTTGGGCCACAGCGCAGGCACATCTTGCGCGAGCAATTGCAGGGCATCCAATGGCCGGCCACCGCTGGCGTGTAAGGCGACTTCTAAATCTTGCGCTTTGGCCGTTTCGGCTTGCGCGGCCATCCAATCGAGTGCCTGCTGAGGGCTGGGTGCAGCCAGAGGAAAAGCTTGGCAGCGGCTGCGGATGGTGGGCAAGAGCTGATGCGCAGCTTCGGTGGCGAGCACGAAGCGTAGGCTGCCTTGGGGTTCCTCCAAAGTTTTGAGCAAGGCATTGGCCGAGGCGGTGTTCAAGTTTTCAGCGGGGAACACGAGGATGGCCTTGCCGCGCCCGCGCCCGCTGGTCAGCTCGGCAAAGACCACGGCAGAGCGCACGTCGTCGATGCGAATATCTTTAGAGGGTTTGCGCTTTTTATCGTCGATCTCTTTTTGTGCTTTTTCGGGCAGCGGCCAGCCCAGCGAGAGCATCAAAGTCTCGGGCATGAGCACCACCAAATCGGTGTGGCTGCGCGCGCGAATTTGCTGG
>JAYVJQ010000210.1:0-2646 GCA_043769055.1 Allobrachymonas sp. | reverse complement strand
CAAATGTAACGGCGACGGGCATCAAGCCACTTGCGCAATCAATTCAATCTCCACGCAAGCACCCAGTGGGATTTGCGCCACGCCAAAAGCGCTGCGGGCATGCGCGCCAACTTGGGGGCCGAAGACTTGGCCGATCAGCTCCGAGCAGCCATTGGTCACGAGGTGTTGCTCGGTGAAATCGGGCGTGGAATTGACGAGGCTCATGACTTTGACGATGCGTTGGATTTTGTTCAAGTCTCCCGTAGCGGCGTGCAGCGCGGCAATGAGTTGGATGGCGCAGGAGCGGGCGGCAAGTTTGCCTTCTTCGGTAGAGATGTTTTTACCGAGCTGGCCGACCCACACCGCGCCATCTTTGCGGGCGATATTGCCAGAGACGAAAATCAGGTTGCCCGTTTGCACCGAAGGCACATAGGCGGCTGCTGGGGCAGAGACGGCGGGCAACTCGATGCCGAGGTTTTTCAGGTTGTCGTAAACATTCATGGGAAACTCCATTGGATAAACTGTGGTGAAACACAACGCAACACTCTAACTTAAGCATCGTAGCTGAACATCGCTGCAAAATAATTTTTCCATGCCCAGTTTGCTCGTCACCCTGGCCGCCTTTGTGATCGGTTGCGCCATGCAGTTGCAGCAGCGGGAACTGTTTGCGGGCTGGATTTATATGCTTTTTAGCCTTCTACCCGGCATGTATATTGCGCAGTTTGCTATCAAATTTATAGTGTCGAATATAACCGCTCAAGCCAAGATCAGCGCCGCGCATCCTGCGATCAAAACTTTGATACTCGCTGCCTGCGCGCTCTGCCTCGGTTGTGGGCTCACTGGCTGGCGTGCTACGGTCTATCAATCGCAGGCTTTGAGCGCAGCGCTTGAAGGCAAAGACATTCGCATCACGGGCGTGATTGCGCAGATGCCCCAGCGCGATGAATCGGGGTTGCGCTTTCGCTTGGATGTGGAATCAGCTCAGTTGATTCAGGGCAATGGCAACACAGCGGTGAACCTACCTGCGCGCATCCAACTTTCTTGGTACCGCAGCTTACCTCGTTTATCCGAGGATGCCTCCGTTGTCCCGTTTGCAGAACTCACAGCCCAAGGCCACCCGCGTGCCGGCGAGCGCTGGCAGCTCGTGGCGCGGCTCAAAGCGCCGCACGGCAATTTGAACCCATATGGGTTTGACTATGAGCTGTGGCTCTGGGAGCAGGGCATTGCCGCCACTGGCTACGTGCGCGCTACCCAGCGCGAAGCGGCGCGGGGCGATGCGCCCACCAAGATCGGCAGCACTTGGCAGCACCCGATAGAGGCGGCGCGGCAAAGCGCACGAGACGCGATTTTTGAGCGCGTGAGTAATCCGCAGCTTGCGGGCGTGCTGGCTGCACTCGTGGTGGGTGATCAAGCGGCAATTGATCGCGCGGATTGGGATGTGTACCGCGCCACCGGCGTGGCCCACCTGATGAGCATTTCTGGCCTGCACATCACCATGTTTGCTTGGGGCGCGGCGCTCTTGGTGGGCGCGCTGTGGCGGCGCAGCATGCGTTTAACGACGCTTTTGCCTGCGCAGCATGCAGCCTTGCTGGGCGGCGTGCTGCTCGCGGCGCTCTATGCGCTGTTCGCCGGCTGGGGCTTGCCAGCGCAGCGCACGGTGTGGATGCTGTTGGCAGTCTGCCTGCTGCGCCTGCTGGGCAAGCGCTGGCCTTGGCCGTTGGTGTGGCTGCTGGCGCTCAGTTTGCTCACCGCGCTTGACCCGTGGGCGCTGCTCTCAGCGGGCTTTTGGCTGAGCTTTGTGGCGGTCGGCGTGCTGTTTGCCAGCGCTGCGGGGCAAGAGTTTCAGGTGGGCAAGCCCACGCTCGCGCAACGCGCACTTCGCACGCTGCGCGAGCAATGGGTGATCACTTTGGCGCTTGCCCCTTTAAGCCTGCTGCTGTTCAACCAAGTCTCGCTCGTGGGCTTGCTGGCCAATATTGTGGCGATTCCGGTGGTGACTTTGCTCATCACGCCGCTGGCTCTGCTGGGATTGTTGGTCTCACCCCTATGGGATGCGGCGGCGCTCCTCGTGCAAGCACTCGGCGTGCTGCTAGGCTGGCTGGCGCAGTGGCCATATGCTACTGTTTCAATAGCATCTAGCGCAGGTTATATGCCGGCTATTGCCCTATTTGGCGCAATATTGTGCGTTTTGAGGTTGCCTTTGCCGCTGCGAGCCGCTGGCGCGCTCATGGTGCTGCCCCTGCTGCTGACCGAGCCTGAGCGCCCCGCGCCGGGTGAGTTTGCGTTGTTGGTCGCTGACATTGGTCAAGGCAACGCGGTGCTGATTCAAACCGCATCGAAGAGCCTGCTCTACGACGCAGGCCCACGCTTCTCGCGCGAGAGCGATGCAGGCCAGCGTACGCTCGTGCCGCTGCTCCGCGCCTTGGGCGAGCGCCTCGATGTGCTGATGATCTCGCACCGCGATGCCGATCACATTGGCGGCGCGCAAGCGGTGCTCGCTATGCAGCAGCAGGCGCGGCTCATGAGCTCCATCGAAGACGGCCATGAGTTGCAGCAAACTCGCTCCTCTGAGCGCTGCATCGCGGGGCAGCGCTGGGCGTGGGATGGCGTTACATTTGAGGTGCTACACCCGAGTCAAGAGGATTATTCAGTTGCGCAAAAGCCCAA
>JAYVJQ010000209.1:0-2983 GCA_043769055.1 Allobrachymonas sp. | reverse complement strand
GCGTTAGAGCTGCGAATTACAGCGCAGGCATCCAAGCTGTCGAATTAGTGAACCCGGCGCGAGAGTTTGGCGATGGCTTTCAGCCCATGAATACAAAATCTTGGCGTGAGTTGGAAATGCTCTCGAACGCAAATGCACGAGTGTTCAGTCTTTTTAAGAGCAGTAGCGTACTTTTCAACCAGCGCGATACGCCTGCAATTGATGCGTTTTGCTACTTTTTGCCCGAGATTGTGGAGGCAAAACTTATGGATCAAATCACCAAATCGTGCGCTGCACGCTGGGGCAATCATAGCGTGCCGCCTATTGCGCAGCGGATTGAAGCCATCGAAGAATATCAAAAGCAACTCGAAGCGATGAAGCCAGAAATTGAGCAGTTGGATGCAGAAATTGCAAATGCATCAAGCGCACTTTCAGGCTCGGATGATTGACCGGCTGGGATTGATGAACGCTATGAACCATCAAATGACAGATGCGCAGCTTCACAGCGCTGCGATCAACTACCAAGCAGGCCGGCCTGCGAACTACATGGAGGCACTGCAAGCGGTGCTGAACATCACCATAGCCTCGAATTTTGGTGAAATGGATTTGGGCGCGGACGCCCAAGACGATATGAAAATGCACAAGGATGCAGTGCATTACGCCGCAACGCACAACGTGAGATACGAGCATGCTTTGCTGATCGTTAGCGCGCTGCGAAAGGCCAAAGAAAACAACTACGGTGAAGCTGTTAGCCTGCAAGATGGCACAGCCAGCGATGCGCAAATTGATGCGGCGGCTACCCTGTATGCGCTACAGAAGGATGTGAGCTACATGGAGGCGCTGGATGCCGTGTGGACACCGAAAGCAGCCCCAGTGACGGCCTACAGCGAAGCTAAAGCACCCAGCCAAAGCACGATGTCTGATGCGCGAATGGATGCGGCTGCAAAGCGATTTGTGCAACAACACGGGGGCAGCTACATGGAGGCGCTGACCAGCATAGCGAGCAATGGCATCAGCTCGTATGGTGAAGCGGGATCAGCCGCCGCCTTGCTTGAGAAGCAACCGATAGAGATTTTTAAAGCGGGGAAGCTGACAGACAACAGCGGCGGGACGCATAGCTTTTCAGTGGCTGATATTGAAGGCATGGCCGCTGCATACAACCGCAGCAAGCATGAAGCGCCTTTGACGCTGGGGCATCCGGCTGACAATCTGCCCGCGTATGGCTGGGTAGAGAGCCTGCAAGCCACCAAAGACGGAATACTGCTAGCGAAGGTGACGCAGGTGGATGCGCAGTTTGCAGAGGATATCCGTGCAGGCCGATTTAAGAAGCGCAGCGCCTCGTTTTATGCGCCATACGCAGCAAACAATCCAGTTCCCGGCTCGTGGTATTTGCGGCATGTGGCTTGGCTTGGGGCATTGCCGCCTGCTGTACGCGGCATGAAAGATGCAAATTTTAAAGAGCAAGCAACCGAGGGGGTGATTCATGTCGACTTCTAAAGATATTGTGGATGCAAACGTAGCAAACTTAACGATGGCTGATTTGGGGCCATTGGAGGCGCTGCTGTGCGCTGGGTATCCGCGCACTTGGACTGACCTTGCAACCAGCATTTACACGGGCTTGTACTCGATCAAGCCAGCGCTTGGGAAGCCTGAAAAGCTGGCTGAAGCTGCGATGGAGATAACTTTCCAAATCAGCAAAGACTTTGGTGGCCAGCAGTTCTACATGCCCTCGGGTAGCTCGTACAAAGCATCCAAAATGAAAGATTCCATCAAAATCGAATTCAAGGGCAACAACGTCAGGCAGCTTGCGATTAAGTACGGCGTGAGCACTACTGCGATCCGCACTGCTTTGAAGGATTGAGCATGGCTGAAAATACAAACCAAGACCAAAAAAACAGCGGACATGACTTGCTTGCAGAGTGTGTGGGCAACCTGATTCATCTGCAAATGTACAGTGCTGCCCAGCTTGATCAGGCTCAACAACAAGCGCTACTCCCAGTGATCAATCGGCATGCCAAATCAATTGCCTCTTACATGGACATCGAGGGCATGTCTATCTCGATAGAACCCAAGATTGACTGAGCAGCATGGCTAAAAACAATGTCGTGGAAATCCTCATCCAAGCGCGGGATGAGGCCACCAGCAAGTTCAATGGCCTGAAAACCGCCCTTGTGGGCGTTGCATCTGTGGTGGCGGGCTACTTCGGAGTGAGCCTGTTTGCAGATGCAGTGAAGGGCGCTGCTGATCTTGAAACGGGGATGTCGCGCATTAAGGCAGCGAGCGGCGCAAGCGCTAAAGAAATGCAGGGGCTCAAAAAAGCCGCTGAAGATGCGGGGGGATCAACAAAATTCACCGCCATCGAGGCGGCTAGTGCCCTAGAAACTTTGGTGAAATCTGGCCTGTCGGCTAAGGATGCCATTGCTGCGCTAGAGCCTGTTTTGAACTTAGCGCAAGCAGGCGATATTGCCCTGGCACAGTCCGCAGAATATGTTTCCCAAGCCGTCAAGGGCATGGGCTTGCAATTTACGGACGCGGCGCGCGTTGCTGACGTGCTTGCGCAGGGCGCAAACGCCTCTAGCACCAGCGTGACGGGGTTGGCGCAGGCGCTGTCCTACACCGCGCCCGTGGCGAACGCTGCCAAGTTGTCGCTTGAAGAAACCGTGGCCATCATCGGGAAGTTTGCAGATTCTGGCATTGATGCCAGTCGTGCAGGTACGGCTTTGAATGCCATTCTTAGCCAGTTTATTGACCCTGCAAGCAAGTTCAGGCAGGAGCTGGCTGGGGCGGGGATCGTCACCGGTGACTTCAATGTGGCTTTGCGTCAATTGGCCGCTGCGGGAACGCGGGGGCAGCAAGCTATATTGGCCGTGGGCTTAGAAGCTGGCCCAGCGCTTCGCGCACTCCTGAATCAAGGCATCGGTGCCTTGGATGATCTCAAAGGAAAACTAGATCAATCATCGGGCAGCGCAAAGCAAACCGCTGCGGTAATGGAGAACAACCTCAA